>JAHZJZ010000337.1 GCA_022600655.1 Campylobacterota bacterium
AAAAGTAAAAACAGACTCAATGGTGTTCAATTTCACCCTAAAAGTAATACCTTGATTGCATATGGTAATAGTGATACCATTATATTTTATGATGCAAAAACCTTAAAAAACCTTGGTGGGATAGAGAGCAAAAATGATAAGATTTTTGCCATAGCTATAAGTAATGATGGGCAATATTTAGCAACAGGTGGAGATGATGGGTATGTAGAGATATGGAACCTAAACAGTTATCAACTTCTTCACCGTATGAAAAATAGTTCAGATGATACATTTGCATTAGCTTTTAGTTCAGATAACAGTAAACTAGCCAGTGCAGGAGAGTCTGAAGTTGTAGACATATGGAATGTTAATGCTGGTCAACAAATTGCTCAACTTGAAGGTCATACTGATGATATCAATAGTATTTCATTTATTGATTATGATAGAAAATTGGTATCTTCTGCAGAAGATAAAAAAGTTAAAATATGGGATGTGATTAAAAAGAGAGAATTGTACTCTTATGTAGGACCTTCTAATGAATATGGTGATATTCATAAAGCTAAATCTTTTGATGACCATACCATACTAACAACAACTGATGTAGAGACAGCAACAGGAAACAGTCGAAATAGAAATGGACCACCTGTTTGGAGTTATCCTATTAAAGTTAAAGACAATCAAGGTAATGTACTTAATGAGTTTGACCAACATAGAGGTCCTGTAACCGCTATAGATATTGCTAAAGACAGAAGTTACTTAGCTTCAATATCTGAAGATAAAACCATTAGACTATGGGACTTAGAACATAAGTCCCATATTACCAATATTGTTTTAAGTGATAAAGGACATAGTGTTAGCATAAATGCTTCTGGTAATCTACTAGCAGCTGTTGAAGGAGAAAAGACCATTAAAGTATGGCAGATTAATAATGCTTACTCTCAAAATATTGGTTCTCAAAATAGTGTTTCAACAGCACCTTCAAGTAACAGTGGGGTATCTTCTTGGTATAGAAAACAGTATGCTGTAGTTGTAGGAATTAACCACTACAAAAAACCCTCTATACCAAGATTGAACAATGCGGTAGAAGATGCAAGAAGTGTGGCTGCCATCTTAAAAGAGCAAGGTTTTTCAATTATAGAGCTTTATAATGAAAATGCAACCAAACAACGAATTTTAGAGGCTATACGAGAGATTAAAAAAACCTCTGTAGAAGAAGACTCAACACTCTTTTACTTCGCTGGTCATGGAGAGGGAATATCTGGACACAATGGCGTAAGAGAGGGCTACCTTTTACCTTATGACTTTAGCTCTGACCTACACAATCCAAACCCAGATGTTATGTATTATGATAAAACAGCCATCAGTATCAGCTCTTTAGTTATGTATACGCGTGACACCAAAGCAAAACATATTGGAATTCTCTTAGATTCATGTTTCTCAGGACTTGCAATGAAAACACAATATGCTAGTAAATCACTCTCCTCTGACGAGACTCAACAACTTGACCATATAGCTTATGATACAAAAATGCGTTCTGTCAGAATTAAACCAACCACAGCAAAGACACCTAGTTCATCTAATGCCTACCAAAACTTATTAAGAAAAAAATCTATTAATATATTAACCGCAGGTAAAGACCAACCTGTATCAGATGGTTCAAACCACTCACCATTTACACAAGCAATTCTTAATGCATTGGGTCAAAATATTAATCAAAGTGGATACATAAGATTTACAACACTGGCAAACTATGTTATGGAACAGGTCAAACAGAAAACTGGACATCAACAAGAACCACAATATAGAAATGACAGTTTAGAAGATGGAGATTTTATCTTTAAGTTATAGGTTTTTGGGCTAAACTCAGTTTAGCCCTCCTATTTTATAATGGTTTCTGAGCCACTAATAGCGTAGAAATTCCCATAGAGAATGACTTTGTATACTTCATCTCTAACCCTACACTCTCCAACTCTTTTTCTAACATTTCGGTAGTTAAGAACTCCTCAATTGAATCAGGTAGATACTTGTATGCAGCGTAGTTTTTAGAGATTAATCCACCCACAGCAGGTAAGACTTTTTTCATTCCAAAATCAACTACTTTATCGATTATACTGCTTCTATCTTGTTTTGTAAACTCTAAAATCACCACAATTCCACCTGGCTTTAATGCACGATAAAACTCTTGTAAAGCTTCAACTCTATCTACCACATTACGAATACCATAAGAGATAGAGATAATCTCAGTTCCCTCATTACAAACAGGAAGCTCTTGTGCTTTTCCCTCTAAAAACTCAGCAAAGTCTACTTTTGTACGAGCTACCTCTAGCATACCTACTGATGGGTCAATTCCTACATAATTTTTTACTTCTATATTATGCTTTTTAGCATTTTCTTCCCAAAAGAGTAAAAGGTCACCTGTACCACAAGCGACATCAGTAATTTGCTCTATCTCTTTTTTTCCTAAAATCTCATAAGCTTTGTCGCACCCTTTACGTCTCCATTGCTTATCGATTCCCATACTGAGTACTCTATTTGCTAAATCATAAGTGGATGCGATATCATCAAACATCCCTACAATTTTATCTTGTTTCTCTTTTTTATCTATCTCTACTGTTTTATCTGTCTGATTTTCCAAAGGTTATTACTCCGTGTTTATCTGTCTTTTTTTAATTACTGCTATTATAGCGAAGATTTTTTATGTAAGAACTATCCTCGTTCACTCAATATT
>JAHZJZ010000338.1 GCA_022600655.1 Campylobacterota bacterium
AAAACTATCTCTCACACTCCCTTCTTCCAAAGCACCATACCCTGCTGCTGTTGTACCACCAGGACTCATAACAGCATCTTTGAGTAGTGCAGGATGCATTTCACTTAAGAGAGGGGGGAAACCTTCAAAAAGCCCCTGAACAAGGCTATTGGCATCATCTCTTTTGAGTCCACTCTTCACAGCACCATCGCTTAAGGCTTCTGCAACAAGTGCTAAAAACGCAGGACCACTTCCAGCCACTGCTGTTGCGATATCTATCTCTTTTTCACTCCCAAGCCATAACGCTTTACCAAAAGTATTACAAACCAAAATCGCTTGATCACGATATGCCTCATCACCACATAAAGTACTCATTGACTTCCCATGTGCGGCAGCAAGATTAGGCATAATCCGAACATAATGTTGTGATGTAATAGCACCTCTCAACATCGCTAATGAAGTACCTGCAAGTACAGAAAGTAGTGCATTTGCACTACCTATAAGACGTTTTGAAACTGCATCTAAAGCGTAGGGTTTAACACAAAGGAGTATATTTTTACCTTCAATATTATAATCACCCTTAAGCACTGTTGTCATCACATGATATTTTTGAGAAAACTTTTCAAGTACTTCACTATCTCTTGCAACAACTTCAACATTAAAGTTTTTATAAGTACCCTCAACAATGGCTTCTGCCATTTTGCCTGCACCAATAATGGTTAAATTCATAGATAATCCGAAATCGGTTCAGCTAAACCAAACGCTTGGTATTTGATCTCATCAAGTGCAATTTGTGCTAAAAGCTGCTCTTTTTTATTCACAATAATAGGTGCTGCAAAATTGATCGTGGACTTTGTAATATCACTATTAACCACAACCACATTGTAAACTGAAGCCTCTTGTGCACTGTTAAGTTTTAAAAGGTCTTTATAATAAAGCGGTATATCAAAGCTATACTCTCTTACTTTTGCAGGATCAATAAGCGTAAATGAGATCTCATCACTCTCAACCTTTGCAAAAAATTCATCAATCACTTCAAATGTCACTTCATCAATTTTTTCGAAACCAAATATTGGTGCAACTAATTTAATTTTCATCAAATATTCCTTTAACTCATTGTATCTAATATCGGCTATTTTAACAATAAATTCGCTAAAATGAAATACAATATATAAAGAAAAATCGGAGACAATAATGTATATAAAAAGTTTCACAGCAGTGCTACTAACACTCTTTTTTTTAACAGGCTGTGCGGAAAAAACCAAAAAGGCAGAAGAGACGTTTAACAAACCCGCCGTTTATTGGTATCAAGAAATTATCAAAAACATTAAAGCAGGCACACTTGACAAAGCAGATGATGCTTATGCATCACTCTCTAGTGAACATGTTGCATCACCGTTACTAGAAGAAGCATTGATGATTTTAGCACGTGCACATAGTGAAGAAGATGAACATATTTTGGCAAAGTTCTATATTGATAGTTATATCAAACGTTATGCAAAAAGTACCAACGTAGAGTACCTTAAATTTTTAGGGTTAAAGTCAAACTTTGGTGCACTGAAAAAACCTAAAAGAGATCAAAAACTCATCTTAGATACTATTGATCAAGCAAACAACTATCTTGAAAGGTTTCCAGACTCATCTTATAACCCACTAGTGCACACTATGTTAACTAAACTACATCTTGCAGAACTAGTGCTTAACCGTGATATCGCTGCACTTTATAAAAAAACAGATAAAAAAAGTGCTGCTAAAATCTATCAAGACAAAATTGATTCATCTTGGCTCAAAGAGACACCAATTGATCTCTCAGATCAAGGTATCTTTAGTAAAGTATTTGACTAAGCTGCAGGAAAGGGGAAAAAATGCAACTAAGTAATTATGGGGATTTTCCGGCAAAATTGCCGATTATCGTGGAGGATGAACTTTTTTTATATCCTTTTATGATTTCACCAATTTTTTTAACAGACCAAAAAAATATCGATGCAGCAAACTATGCACTTGAGAGTAACTCTTTAGTATTAGTCTTGCCTGCAAAAAGTGGATTAGAGGGTGAGCGTGACTTTGAATCGATCTATAGTGCGGGGGTCATTGGATCTGTGATGCGTAAAGTCACACTACCAGATGGACGTACTAAAATTCTCTTTCAAGGATTAGCCAAAGGTGAAATACTTGAAGAAGTAAGTGATGATCCACTCAGTGCTGTAGTGGGAACACTTGAAATTGAAGAGTATAATGAGCTCAAAGTCAATGCAACGTTAGAGATTCTGCGTGAAAAAGTACGTACACTCTCAACTATTAGTGACCTCTTCCCACCAGATCTTCTAAAAACCATTGAAGAGAACCACGAACCCAATAGAATTGTTGATCTTATTTCTAGTACTATTCGGCTTAAAAAAGAACAAGCCTATAAACTATTCATTGACAAAAGTTTAGAAGAGAGGCTCTTTAACCTTATCGAATTTATCACCGAAGAGATCAATGCAAGTAAACTGCAACGTGAAATCAAATCAAAAGTACACTCTCGTATAGAGCAAGTCAATAAAGAGTATTTTCTCAAAGAGCAACTCAAACAGATACAACAAGAGCTTGGTGGCGATTCTCAAAGAGATGAAGAGATTGAAGAGTATAGACAAAAACTTGAAGATAAAAAAGCTTTTATGGAAGCTGATGCCTATAAAGAAGTCAACAAACAAATAGACCGTTTTTCACGTATGCATCCAGACTCTGCAGATGCAAATATGATAC
>JAHZJZ010000339.1 GCA_022600655.1 Campylobacterota bacterium
AAAACTCATGGAGTAAGCTATGAAAAGTAAAATTGTTGTTCAAAATCAAGAGGTGAGTATTGATAAAAATGAATATATATCATTAACCGACATTGCTAAAAGCAAAAATAGTGATGAACCTAAAGATGTAGTTAAAAATTGGTTACGAAATAAAAATACAATAGAGTTTTTAGGACTATGGGAACGGATAAATAACTCAGATTTTAAAGGGGTCGAATTCGACACCTTTAAAAATGAAGCAGGGTTGAATAGTTTTACACTCTCTCCTACAAAATGGGCTGAAAAAACAAATGCAATAGGAATAAGAACAAAAGCAGGACGCTATGGTGGGACTTATGCTCACAAAGATATAGCCTTTGAGTTTGCCAGTTGGATAAGTGCCGAGTTTAAACTTTTTCTCATAAAAGAGTTTCAACGCCTCAAAGAGGATGAGATAGAAAAACAGCAACTGGGTTGGGATATTAAACGCACTATTGTTAAGATGAATTATCATATTCATACCGATGCTATCAAAAACAGTCTTATACCACCCAACATTTCAAAAAATAGGATAAGCTTTATATATGCTACCGAAGCAGATTTGCTCAATGTGGCACTTTTTGGGTTAACAGCTAAAGAATGGGAAGAGAAAAATGGTGACCAAAAAGGCAATATGAGAGATTATGCAACAGCTGAACAGTTGGTTGTCTTAGCAAATTTGGAATCTTTAAATTCTGAGTTTATTAAAGAAAAACTTTCACCACAAGAGAGGCTTCAACGGCTTAATACTATTGCTATAGACCAGTTAAAGTTATTGATGAAACATCATAAAAAATTAGATGCTAAAAGGTGATAAGAGTTTTATTTTTGACATTATAGATGAAAAAATAGATATTTCAAAAGATGAGATTGTAGAATATATGAATGAGAAAATAGGGGTAGAGGTATAAGTATGCAAAAAAACCTAAAAATAAGAAACAGCACAGCAGAGTTCCTAATCTTTACTTCACAAAGTGGAGAAGATAGCATCGAGGTAAAAATAGCAGATGAAAATGTATGGTTGACACAAAAGCTTATAGCTGAACTGTTTGGAAAAGGTCGAAGTACCATAACAGAGCATCTAAAAAACATATTTTATGAACATGAACTGGAAGAGAAATCAGTGTGTCGGGAATTCCGACACACTGGAGATGATGGTAAAAATTACAATATAAAATTCTATAACTTAGATGCCATTATCTCCGTAGGATATAGAGTAAACTCAAAAAAAGCCACGCAGTTTAGACAGTGGGCTACACAAGTGCTTAAAGAGTTTGCTATAAAAGGGTTTGTTTTAGATAAAAAACGACTTGAAAATGGTTTATTTTTAGGTGAAGAGTATTTTGAACAACTGCTTGAGCAGATACGAGAGATACGACTGAGTGAACGGAAGTTTTATCAAAAAATTACTGATATTTATACGACAAGTATAGACTACAACAAAGACGACCACACCACCAAGGAGTTTTTTGCAAAAGTGCAGAATAAATTGCATTATGCAATTCATGGACATACGGCAGCTGAACTTATCAAAAGTCGAGCCAATAGCCAAAAAGATTTTATGGGGTTGAGCAGTTGGGAGAATGCACCTGATGGGAAGATAATTAAAACCGATGTTGTTGTAGCTAAAAACTATTTAGAAAAAGAAGAGCTTGAAGCATTGGGGAGAATTGTCAACTCCTATTTGGATTTGGCAGAGGGAAGAGCCAAAAGAAATATACCTATGACCATGGAAGATTGGGCAAAACGATTGGATTTGTTTTTAGAGTTTGATGATAGAAAGATTTTACAAAATGCAGGAAGTATATCAGCCAAGATAGCTAAAGACCACGCCTTACATGAGTTTGAAAAGTATAGAGTGATACAGGACAAACTCTATAAGAGTGATTTTGATAAGATGTTAGAAGAATTGGAAAAAAAATGATAACCCTAAAAAACACAACAAAAACCTACGAACTCAACAAAAACAACAGCGTAACAGCCATAGAAGATATAACTCTACATATAGAAGAGGGTGAATTGGTAGTTTTAAAAGGAGTCAGTGGAAGTGGTAAGAGTACTGTTCTTTCACTTATCGCGGCTCTTACTAAGCCAAGTTCTGGTGAGGTGCTGGTTGATGAGCAGAGGGTCTCTAAACTGCCTGATAACTTTGCAGCTGATTATCGTCAGAAGACTATTGGGTTTATTTTTCAGAAGTATAATTTGATTCCTACGATTAGTGTGCAAGATAATATTTTACTGCCTTTAGTACCGACTAACCCTGATGAGAAGTTAGCTAGAGAGAAGTTAGATAGAGTTTTAGAACAGTTTAATATATCTGATAAAAAAGAGACCATTGTTCGTAATCTCTCTGGTGGGGAACAGCAACGGGTGGCGATTGCACGGGCGTTGATAAATGACCCGAAAGTGATAATCGCTGATGAGCCTACGGCAAATCTTGATGAGCAGTTATCACAAGATTTTATAGCGATACTTCAAGGCTTAAAAGATGAGGGAAAAACCATTGTAGTAGCAACCCATGACCCACTTTTTTTTGACTTAGATATAGTCGATAGAGTCATAGAGATGAAGCGTGGTAGACTACTATGATGTTAGCTCCTGAAGTTTTAGCGATATTGATTCTGAATGGTATCTTTTTACTTTTTGCTACAGTGGCGTTTATACTCTCTGTCAAAATCTTTTTAAAGTGGGATATCAATGCAACGACGCAGAAGCAGTACGCTTTGGAGAAGCAGAGTTTTTTGGCTGCGACGATTGTAAAGTATATCTTTGCTATTAAACTTCCTCTTTTTCTCTTTTTTGTTTTTACACTTGATAAAATTTCAACTCTGCTCACAGGGGCGATGTGTGCGGCTGGGGTAGTGGATGCTACAGAGTATGGAAGTTATCTACTGGTTCTAAAACTTTTAAACCTCTATATGTTTGGTTTTTGGTTGACTCTGCACTATCTTGATATGAAACATCCTAATTTGCCCTACACACGCATAAAGTTTGAGTTTTTCTTGTTGGCTTTTCTTTTCTTGTTAGTTGAGATTCTCTTAGAGGGCGTGATGTTTGCTTCTATTGATATAGATAAGATGGTAAGCTGCTGTGGGACACTTTACTCTAGCTCTTCGACTTCAGCGATTGCGGGTATTTTCTCTATAGATACCACACTACTGTTAACACTTTCTTATGCTAACTTTGTACTCATGGTACTTTTTTACTTTATGAAGTATCGGTATCTGTTTGCAATAGCTAACTTGACCTTTATTATTGTGGCACTGATTGCTCTTATTCAGTTCTTTGGTACTTACATATATGAACTACCTACGCATCACTGTCCTTTCTGTTTTTTACAGAGTGACTACTACTATGTAGGGTATCTACTTTATGCCTTGCTCTTTTTAGGAACTTTTTATGGAATGCGAGTGGGGATTATAAAGATGTTAGGTGAAGAGGAGGGTAGTGGGTTTAAGTTTTCGTTGCTATTTAATACACTCTTTGTTCTATTGGTTACGGCATACCCTACTGTTTATTTTATAAAAAATGGGGTATGGCTTTAATGACACTCCGTCAATGTTCTATCGGGTTCTACCAAATATCGATATCCATTATAGATAGTAAACGCTCCATAAAGCAAAACAGCAATGGCCGCAAGACGTATCATAATATTTCTAAATGATGACTGCTTAAATATCCCTACAAAAAAACCCAGTGAGAAGAGAGCAGGGATGGTACTAAGTCCAAAGATAAGCATAACTAATGCACCATAAAGAGGACTTCCTGTACTAGCAGCAGTGATGGCAAAGAAGTAGACAAATCCACAAGGAAGCAGACCGTTGAGCATACCAAGTAGAAAGAAACTCAAAAGAGACTGGTTACGGAGTAGGGCTTTGAAACTCTGTTGATACCAGATAGACTTTGAGAATGAGTGTTCTATCATCACTAAAAATTTAGTTTTACCAAGCAATGAGAGTCCAGCAAGTATCATGGCAGTTCCTGCGACTATCCATAAAACTCCATTAGCTGTATTACTAAAAGTAGCGACACCTCCAAGGAAACCGAACATGGCTCCTAGTACCACATAGGTAAGTACACGACCAAATGAGTAGAAGAGATGAGAGATAGCTTGTTTGGCTTTTCCCCACTTCTGGTTAACTTTGGTTCCCGAGTAGGCGATAACAATTCCCCCACACATACCGATACAGTGACCAAAAGAGCCTAAGAAAGCAATGGTAATAATAGAGACTATATCAATGGTTTCCACTTTATGGTTAATTCCTTTCTTTTAATAGCTGTTGTCTGATAGTTGGGTTTGCCATAGTTTCACCTCTTAAGGTTAGTAGTTGCATCTCTTTAAAGTCTATTAGATTATCTCTATTTTTTTCATATGCACCAAAACCGTATAACATTGGGGTCTCTTCGTCTCTTGTATAGTAAGCTTTTCGACCATCTATCCATTTTTTACTATCTAAACTGTTGACCCATATAATAGCATCTTTTTTAAAGTTTTTGCTCTCTAACCATTTAATCATCCCTCCATGATCATGAAAAAACCATGTTTTACCATCAGGAGCGATAACTTGTGAGGCATAATTAATCTCATCGATAACCATACCACACTCACTGTCTTGAAAATGCTGTAGAACAATAGGAATAGGTTGTTTAGCAAGGTTCCCTTCCATGACAGTAACCATCTTCTGTTTGGAAGCTAATGAGATAAAAAGTAAAATAATAAGGGTGATAATAGTAAGAACAATAAGTATAGGGCGTAAAGATTTCATATTTTCCTAGAACTTGATAAGTTTTAGATGTAATTATAGTATTTAATAGTTAATTTAGTGTTAAATGAAAAAAAATTGAAAAAAAACAAAAAAAAATAGAATGTTTAATCATATTAAAGTTTTTTTCTGTTATAATTCATTTACAACGACATATGTTTCTCTCTAGTATCCCCCTATTTCTAAATCGCTAGAGATTGAAGATTTATCTTCGGGCTATGTCGTTGTACTTAAAGCTCGTTTAACTCAAAATGTCCCATTTCCCTATTTTTTTTGATGTTTTGATAGAGCTCTATTTTTCCATTCATAGCGATGAAAACCCCATGATTATTTAATCCCAGTAAAAAACCATAAGCCGATGCAAGGTTTGCTGTTGCTTCAATAGGGTCAATACTAAAAGGTACCATGGCACCTGTTAAAACAAGAGTTTTGTTTAACTTTGCATGGGCAAGATAGTTTGCTGTTCTATCTATGGTATCGGTCCCATGAACAATAATAATCTGTTCATATGTAGAATTTTTAATCACTTTTAGAATCTCCTCCCTGTCATTGTCATTCATATCTAAACTATCTTTACCAATGATATTTATAAGTTCAAAACTGGTCAACCAGTGCTGAGCCATTGATTTTAGGGCTGTTCCCTTTGTATCTATATCTAAATTTCCTGTTAAAGGATTGTATATTTTATTGTAAGTACCACCACTGTTGATAAGTAAAATTTTTTTCACTTTTTGCCTTTGATAATTTTTTATTGAATTGTGAGTTTAACTTATATTCTATCTCAATCGTGATAAAATACGCCATTAATTTTATAATGGAGAATCAAATGGTTATGAAAGGCAAAAAAGGAATTATCCTTGGAATTGCAAATAAGAAATCAATCGCTTATGGAATTGCAAAAGCATGTAAAGATCAAGGTGCAGAGGTAGCAATCACTTTTTTAAATGAAAGATTTGAAAAAAAATTAGCACCAATTGCTGAAGATTTAGAGTGTGGAGAGTGTTTCTACCCTTGTGATGTAAGCAGACCAGAAGAGATTAAAGCACTTAAAGAGTCTATTGAAAAAGATATGGGTCAAATTGATTTTATCGTTCACTCTATCGCTTTTGCTCCAAAAGAGGGACTTTCTGGACGCTTCTATGACATCTCAAAAGAGGCATTTGATGTTGCTATGGATATCTCTGTCTACTCACTTATCGAAATTGTAAGAGAGTTAAAACCAGTTCTTTCGAATAACGCTTCTGTTCTAACACTAAGTTACTATGGTGGTGTAAAATATATTCCTAACTATAACTTAATGGGTGTAGCCAAAGCAGCACTAGAGATGACTACCAAATATTTAGCAGAAGATTTAGGACGTGATGGAATTCGTGTAAACGCCATTTCAGCAGGACCTATCAAAACATTGGCAGCAGCAGGAATTGGTGAGTTCTCATTTATGTTAAAGTGGAATGCAGCACACTCTCCTCTCAAGCAAAATGTTACCATTGACCAAGTAGGTAACTCAGGTATGTATTTACTTTCAGATTTAAGTTCAGGTGTAACAGGTGAAGTTCACTATGTAGATGGTGGATTTAACATTATGGGAATGCCAGCGGTTGAGACCAGCGAAGAGGGTAAACAGACCATCGCATGGAATGGTGACCCAAAATAGTGCCAAAGTCTACACAAACAGACTCAGCAGAGTATTTGGCGAAAAAGGCTTTTTTTGATAAAGTCATAACCATCTATGGGCGTAATGCTGTTTTGGAAGTTTTGGAAGATGAGACCATTACCATTCATAAACTGCATCTTGCAGACTCTAACAAGTCTGTAGCCCAGCTAGATAGAATGGTAACCATTGCTAACTCACGAAATATAGAGATAGCTTATCATGATAAAAAAGCATTGTCACGCATCTCAAAAAATGCTAAACAAGACCAAGGTGTGGCTTTAGACATCGTCTTGGAACATGCTATGAGTGAAGATGAGTTTTTAGAAGCACACAGTAAGTATAAAGTCATTGCTCTTGATGGTATTCATAACCCTCAAAACTTAGGAATGATTATACGTTCCTGTGCTGCTGGTGATGTTGATGCAATTATTTTACCTACTAAAAACTCAGCACAAATCTCACCATTGGTCATTAAAGCTTCAGTAGGGACACTTTTTAGACTGCCTATTATTAAAACAAACTCATTGGTTAAAACAGTTAAAAAATTTAAAGCAGAAGGTTCTAGACTCTATACACTCTCTTCTCATGCTAAACAGAGCTATAGAGATGAAAAGTATGGTGAAAAAAACCTGTTTATTTTAGGTAATGAGAGTGAAGGGGTAAGTTCTGAGGTTGAAAGACTCTCAAATGCTTCTATCGCTATTCCTATGAAACGAGGAGTTGAGTCACTTAATGTAGCTGTTACGGCTTCACTGTTGGCGTTTTTGTAGCGTGGGCATTCTTGCCCATGCTACTTAAAATGAAAACCCACCACTAACCTGTGGATACCCACGACTTTCACTATTGACTCCATCATCATAAACCTCTTGTACCCATCCAAATGATACATATGAGTTTGATGAAGTTTGCATGGTCAGACCGACTCTTCCTCCATAACTATCATAGTCGTTATACTCATGAACTCCATCATCACCCATAAAAGTATGGCTATAAAAAGCACCAATATAAGGACGATAAGTAGAGTTAAGAGGAATATGATAAGTCACAGGTACAGTAATTTGGTTAATGCTTGGCTCATCACCTAACCATGTTTGATAGGCTAACCCTGTTGAGATATTATCAACAAGAAAGTAGTTAGCACTCGCACCCATAACTGTATAGCTATTTCCATAAGCACTGTCTTGACTGATACTAAATCCAAAATTTTTATGACCAATTGAAAACATACCAGCAGCATGAATGGTTGAAGCTGAGAGTAGTAATGCTAACGTAATTTTTTTCATTGTTTAATCCTGTATAATTTTATTTTTAAGATTCTATTATATAGTAACTTTAATATTATCCACGTATATTTAAAAAGTTTTTGGTGCTAATATCATCCCATGATTTATTGAGTTTAGCAAACTCATTATAACTTGCTAAAACACGTTTAAACTCTTCACTTTTAGCAGACTCATGCTCTAGTACTTCAGTCAAAGCTAGTTTGGCAGCATCCATCATATCTTTAGGAAAGGTCTTTATTTGCACCTCTTTAGGAAGCTCTTGCAGGGCTTTGGCATTTTCATATCTAAATTTTTGAACCATGTTACCTGTCATCTCTTCAGTTGCAGCAGTGATGATGGCTTGATGTTCAGAGCTTAGTTTTTCCCATCTGTTTTTATTGAACGTAATCTCTAAAATAGAACCAGGTTCATGCCATCCTGTATAGTAGTAAGGTGCAGCTTTGGCAAATCCCATCATGCTATCAAGGGCTGGTCCTACCCACTCTGTAGCATCAATGGTTCCACGCTCTAGTGAAGTAAAGATTTCCCCTGCTGGAAGTAGTACTGGGTTGACTCCTAGCTTTTTCATCACCTCTCCACCAAGTCCAGGAATACGCATTTTAAGCCCTTTGAGGTCGGCAAGAGAGTTTATCTCTTTTTTAAACCAACCACCCATCTGAGGTCCTGTACTTCCACCTATAAGAGGATAGAGGTTAAACTTTCCATAAAGTTCACGCCAAAGCTCCATGCCCCCACCAAACTTCATCCATGTTATCATCTCTTCGCTAGTAAGACCAAGTGGCATTCCTCCAAAGATAGAAAAGGCAGAGTTTTTCCCTTTCCAGTAGTAGACTCCCGAGTGAAAGGCATCAATCTGTGCAGCTGAGGTGGTATCAAAAACTTGTAAAGCTGGAACCAATATATTTTTAGGATAGACCTTTATCTCTAAACTTCCTCCACTAAGCTCTCCACATCGTTTAGCGAATTCATCTACCCCTGTTCCCATAATGGGAAAGTGTGCAGGCCATGAGGTGGCAAGTTTGAGGGTGACTTTTTTACCACGATTGACATTGATATTTTTTTTGTTCTCTTCTCTATAACATCCACTTAAACTCAATGCACCTAAACCCAGTGCAGAGGTGCTTAAAAAGTCTCTTCGTTTCATATAGTCGTTCCTTGTTTTATTAAAAAGGAATTATAACATTTTTATATGATTAACCATTTTAGGTATAGCATTAGCTGGAACAGGAGGGCTATAGAAATATCCTTGTATCTCATCACATCCATTTTCTACAAGGAAGTTAAGCTGTTCTATGGTTTCAACTCCCTCTGCAATGACTTTAAGGTTAAGGCTTTTTGCCATTGCAATGGTAGCTTTAATAATGGCTTCATTACTTATGTCACTATCCATATCTCTAATGAAACTTCTATCAATTTTTAGTTTATCAAAGAGAAAATCTTTGAGATTTGAGAGTGAAGAGAACCCTGTACCAAAGTCATCAATGGAGACCAATACACCAAATGAACGAAGTTGTTCTATATTTTTAAAGGCGAT
>JAHZJZ010000340.1 GCA_022600655.1 Campylobacterota bacterium
AGAACTAAATATAGTATCTAAGAATGAAACTGATACTATATTAGAAATAGAATCATTAGAATATTGTAATGTAGTAGATATAAACAAAACAGATGATATTATAGTCGAAGCTAAAGAATTACTCGACTCTCCTCCTGAAAACTTAGATGAAAAATATATACAAAATTCAAAAAATATACTTGAACGGTATCGATTACTTATGAAATATGTTTTTGGATGTCAAGAAATAAATGAAAAATTGATTTATTTTAGAGAAGAATATGGTACAGATAGTCCTTACACACGTATGTATATACAATTTAATGATGAATGCAATAGTATATATAGTCATAGATTAAAGGTAACAAAAAATATTTGTTCTTCATTGAAAAAATTAATATCTTTAACAGAATTATATATTGATGAGAGTAAAAAACAGAAAGAGGTTATTCATTTTTTAAAATCATTTCTTTCTATCCTAAATAAGATTTTGGATAAGAATCAAAATGCATCCATCAATATAGGTTCTGATAGTTCAGGTAAACCTATCGATAAAGGTTTATTATAATTAATAAAAGGAAACCAAAATGCCAAAATGCCAAAATGCCAAAATGCCAAAATGCCAACATGCCAACTAAAAATCTTCATCTCTTTAACATTCCTAGGTATGGATGAAGAGCGTGAAGAACTCATAAAAAAGTTTTCGTTAAACTAAAGAAACTCAATAACTATAAAACTGTCTATTTTCCAACTTCATTTGACAACACCCTGTTAGAAAGAGTATCAAGGTCAGAACATAACCGTTGGAATGCTTTTCACTATCAATGGTTGGCAATATAGCAGTAAACGCAGTGATGATGCAAAAGAGCATCACTTGACACTTGAAAATCTCAGCTTGGAGAGGCTTTCTATTAATTGTTTTAACAAATTGTTGTTAAGTACGACTCCTTTAGCCATTACACTTTAAACTCTTCTAAGTCCATTTCTATTTTTGCCATCTATTCTTCCTTCTCTGTTAATTGACATAGATTTTTTACAGTCCCATCTTTGACTCTTCTCTAGCCCTTCGTTTCTGTTTCATAAGCAATTTAGCGAGTTGACGCATATCATCAGTGGTGTCACTCTCATCAACAATTTCAATTCCTAAAACCGTCTCAACACAATCTTCTAAGGTTACAATTCCTTCTGTTTGGTCGTAACCATCTGTAACTAAAAACATATGCTCTTTTTTGGTAATAAACAAATCTAAAGCTTTTGCCACAGGGATGTTTTCGTTAATGGTAAAGATATCTTTTTTAATACTTCCCAACGTTACCGTATCATCTTTTAGTGACTCTCTAAAGAGCTGTTTGGTAAGTACTAGCCCTGTGACATTATCGATGGCTTCACTGTAAACTGGAATTCTAGAGAAGTTAAATATACCCTCTTGAGTCTCAATAACCTCTTTGATGGTCATACTTTCATCAATGGCAAACACAACTGAACGTGGTGTTAAGATATCAGAGACTTTAACTTCATCAAGTTTTAAAACACTCTCTATAAAATCAGACTCCTTCTCATCAATAACCCCTTCATCTTCACTAATAAGCATACTCTCTAAAAGCTCATCTTTAGTGGTTTTGTCTACTTTACCACTTGAAATCTTATTGGTTACAAAGAGTGTGGTTAAGATAATAGGGTAGGTTAACCAGATAAAAAATTGAATAATACCAGCAGCCATTGGTGCTAACTGTTTCCAGTAGATTGCCCCAATGGTTTTAGGAATAATTTCTGAGAAAAATAGAATAGCAAATGTTAAAACAATAGAGACAATTACCACAGCGTCATCTCCATAGATATGAGAAGCTTGAGCCCCTACAGCAGCGGCTCCTAGTGTATTGGCAATAGTATTAAGAATAAGAATAGATGCAATGGACTTGTTGATATTCTCTTTGTGAGAACGTAGTAGCTTACCAGTACGTGGTTTCTCTTTTTCCATTAAAGAGACGTAAGACATTTGTATAGATAGTAGAACAGATTCAAGAATTGAACATAAAAACGAAATACCAACAGATAATACAAAAAACAGTATTAAATAACTCATATAATTTTAATAAACCTTTATAATAAAATAGCGGTCGCGAGACCTAAAAAACTAAAAAAACCTACAACATCAGTCACTGTTGTAAGAATAACTGTACTACCAATAGCTGGATCAACATCCATTCTTTTTAAAAAAAGAGGTATGGTAGCACCAAACAGACCAGCCATAAGAAGATTGATAATCATGGAGAGTGCGATAACAACGCCTAACATCCCCTTATCGAACCAAATTGAAGCGATAACTCCCATGATTATAGCAAAGATAAGACCATTTAGTAATGAAATACTTACCTCTTTCTTAATAATTCTTGTAGCGTCACTTTGTGATATATCTCCTAAGGCCAATTGTCTCACAACGACTGTTAAGGTTTGTGTTCCAGCATTACCACCCATAGAAGCAACTATAGGCATTAGAACAGCCAGTGCAACCATACTCTCTAGCGTGTCAGCAAAAAGTCCTATAATCAGTGAAGCTAAAATAGCTGTTAAAAGGTTTAGGCTTAACCAAGTGGCTCTTTTTTGGGTTGACTTCAGAATCTCTTCATCCTCTTCCGTATCATCATTAACCCCAGCTAGGTTATACATCTGCTCTGTGGCATGTTCATTAATAATATCATAGATATCATCAGAGGTAATTCGACCTAAAAGTACCCCTTGTAGATTGATAATAGGCATTACAGAGAGATCATACTTTTCAAAAGAGCGTACAACCTCTTTAATATCCTCTTGGTCATAGGCTTTTCTTGGTTCATACTGCTCTCTGTTCTCTTGGATATTCTCTTTAAGTGTCTGTTTAAAATCAAAAGTTAAAATATCATCAAGTCCAATACTATAGAGTAGGGTAGACTCTTGGGTGGTAATGAAGAGATTATGAACATTCTCTAGCTCATTTGATTTTTTGAGTCTTGAGAAACGTTTAACAACATCTTGTACAATCTCATTTTCAGTGGCTGTGAAAACCTCTGTCTGCATGTATGCACCAGCTTCATCTTCATCATAGCTCTGTAGAAGTGTAATCTCTGCTTGGTCTGTCTTATCTAGTTTTTCAAAAACTTCAGAAGCGATATTTTTATCAACTTCATGAAGCTCTTCCATAAACTCAACTTGGTCATCACTCTCAAGCTCTTTAACGGCGTGGGCTAACTCATGAACCTCTAAAGAGTCTACAAGGTCATCAAAAAAACGATCGGGTAGTTCAAGTGCTACATCACCAATAAGGTCTTTAGGAATAAGTTTAATGGCTTCACTAAATGTCGCTTCGTCATACTCTCTAAGTATTTTAGCAAGGTCAGAGGGGTGAAGTTCAGTCTCGTTGTGGGATTGTAAGTAGTATTTTAATTCATGCATAACGTAGGTTTAAATCCCTTCAGTTAAATAATTAACATCGCATCACCATAAGAGAAAAATCGATACTCTTTGGCAATCGCCTCATGGTAAAGTTCTAATGTCTTCTCTCTTCCAACAAATGCTGAAACCAGCATAATCAGTGTGCTTTTAGGCAGATGAAAATTGGTTAGTAGATGCGTAACTCTTTGAGGTTTGTTATGAGGGTTTAAAAAGAGGTCACACTCACCATCTACTTTTTCTGTTCTTGCAAAGTACTCTACGGTTCGTGTCACTGTTGTACCGATTGCAAGGATGGGTTTTTCACTCTTTAAAACATCTGCACTTGATTCTGAGATATAAAAGTACTCAGAGTGCATAGGGTGCTCTAAAATATTCTCAACCTCAACAGGTTTAAATGTCCCCGCACCCACATGAAGGGTGATTTTATGGGTTTGATGTCTCTGCTCCAACGCTTCAAAAAGTTCAGGAGTAAAATGAAGTGATGCCGTAGGGGCTGCGACAGCACCAGCATTTTTAGCAAAGAGTGTTTGATAGTCTTTTTCATCCTCTTTGTTGTCTTCTCGTTGCATATAGGGAGGCAGAGGAATATGTCCAATCTCATCAAGACTAATCACTAACTCTTCAAAACGTATCTCTTGACCATGATGTGTAAAAGTGACCACTCTTGAACCATCATTGTTAAGTGTTACTACGGTTGCAACTAAGTTGTCGTCAAAAAAGAGTTCTGTACCAATTTTAACTTTACCACGTATCATTACTAAGTACTCTGTGGCATTAAGAGGTTTGTTAAAGAGCAGTTCAACTTTACCACCACTGGCTTTTGAACCAAAAACACGAGCTTTAATTACTTTGGTATCATTAAGAAAAACATCACACGCTTTGGGTAGATACTCTAAAAGATGTTTAAAAGTAGTGTGTGTAATGGTATCAGTCTGTCGGTTATAGACCAAAAGCTTAGCATGGTCTCTTGGTTGTACGGGAGTCTTAGCTATGAGATGAGCTGGAAGCTCATAGTCATAGCTACTGGTGAGTAGTTCTTCTGGATTCATTGCTTATTTTAGTTGTTTTTGTTCATTCACTTTTACAGTGTCTTCTTGATTCTCATCTTCATCATCGTCATCACCTTTGTATGGGTTTACCATTCGGACAATAAGTATAGAGAGACCATAAAGTAAAATCAGTGGACCAGCCATTAAAAGTTGGGTAATAACATCTGGTGGAGTTAAAAGGGCTGCAAATACAAAGATAATAAGTACGGCATAACCAAAAAAGTCTTTTAAGTTTTTATCATCAACAAGACCCAAAACTCCTAAAAAGAATAGAATAACAGGCAGTTCAAAAGCAACACCAAAACCAAAAAGAATCTTAGTAAAGATACCAATATACTCATCAAGTGTTTGTAAAAAGTTAACTAGGTTCCCAGCAAACATCCATAAAAACTCAAACCCTAAAGGGATAACGATATAGTAGGCAAAAGCTGTTCCTAAAATAAACATAAACGTTGAAATCCCTACAAAAGGGATAACATACTTTTTCTCATTTTCATAGAGACCAGGAGCGATAAACGCCCAAAGTTGTGAAAATACGACAGGAAGAGCAAAAAGAAAACCTGTAAAGATAGAGATTTTCAGTGCCGTAAAGAAGATACCAATACCACCAATAAATGGGTCACCTTGAACCACACCCATCAAAGGAGCTTTGGCAAAAGCGATAATCTGCTGGTTAAATCCAAAAGCGACAAAAGCAAACACAATAATGGTAAGAACTGAGATGGCTAATCTTTTTCTAAGTTCAACCAGATGGGGTTTTAAATCATCAAACATTATGCATCACCTTTTTTAGTAGGCTCTTCAGCAGAGTTTTTCTTTTTGGTAATAACCGTAGCATCTTGCTTGGGTTCCACTTGAGTGGTAACACTCTCTTTTGTAGTAGTCTCTTTGTCGTTTATACCTTCAAATGTCTCATTTAAGTCATTTAATGGATTAAGGTTTTTAAATCCTTGAAGTTCATCAGTAGCTGATTCAAGTTTTGATTTATAACTTAGTGCTTCCTCTTTTAGTTCAGAAATTTTGACCTCACTGTCGATGGCACTTTTAGCTTCTGTGATAGCACTTTTAGCACCTTTTATAAATTTAGCAATTTGCACCATCGCATTAGGCAGTTTCTCTGGACCTAAAAAGAGTATGGCGACAATGGCAATTAGGAGTATTTCAGTAAAACCCATTCCAAACATATGTTTCCCTTGTTTTTCAATTATTGTAATTTTATCTAAAAAGGTTAAGAGTTAACCTAATATATAGAGTGCTATCTCATCACTAATAAAAAAGTTTCTGTTTTTGTACAAATTATTCTCTTTTATTAGCTTTTCTTCTTTAACTAGAAAATCACATCTTTGTTGTATTTCAGGTGTTAAAAACTTTCTATCAATACCAATGCTACTACGTAAACCAAGAAAAATTCTTTCAGTTAAAAGCTCTTCCTGCGTTATAAGTTCTTCTCTTATCTCTAGAGGATCATTGATATAGTTATCTATACTAGTAGTAGGGTAGTATCGTCTATCTTTTTTAAATCCTACGGCTCCTGCTCCAACGCCTATATAATCTTTGAGTTGCCAGTAACCTTGGTTATGACTGCTCTCATAGGTTCCAAAGTTTGAAATTTCATACTGTTTAAAACCATGTTTTGTAATCTCATCTGCCACAAAAAAAGCTAAGTTTTCATCTTCTTGTTTAACCTCTGGGGTATTGTAAAATTTGGTTTGTGATTCTATGGTTAGTTCATAGGCTGAAATGTGATTAATAGGTAGTTGAAATGCCTGTTTTATATCTTTTCCCAATAGCTCTTGGGTATCACCTTGATAGTTATAGATTAAGTCTAAAGAGATATGCTCAAACCCAATCTCTTTGGCACGGTTTATCGCCTCTATGGCATCTGATGGTGAGTGGGCTCTGTTTAACGCTTTAAGTTTCTCTTTTTGAAAACTTTGTACGCCAAAAGAGACACGATTTACTCCTAAATTAAACATACCTTTTAGCCAAGAATTAGTTGCAGAGTTTGGGTTGGCTTCAGTTGTGACCTCTGCACCATCTTTAAGTAGAGGAGTTATCATACTGAATATAGGTTCATATAGTATAGGAGCGACGGTAGAGGGGGTTCCTCCTCCAATAAATAGAGACTCAATTTCTCCTCTATTAACACCAAAATTATGGAGTTCAAACTTAAGTTGTTGGGCTAATGCTAACATATAATTTTGACGAAGGTCAAACTTATCAACATAGCTGTTAAAACTACAATAGTGACACTTAGAATCACAGAAAGGTATATGGATATATAATAGCATTTTTTCACCAATTTTTAATGACATTTTAGCTAAAATTCTATGGAATAAATCTAAGATAACTGTTTTCAGGAAGTCTTAAAATTTTATAATGAAAGTAGAGTAATAGTAATGCAGACAGAGAAGCGATATCGCCCAAATGTCGCAGCTGTCATACTCTCTTCAGACTACCCACATAAGTGTGAATTTTTTTTAGGTAAACGATCAGATATTAAAAATGCGTGGCAGTTTCCTCAAGGTGGAATTGATGATGGCGAAACCCCTGTTGAAGCACTGTTCCGTGAACTACAAGAGGAGATTGGGTGTAATAGTGTAGATGTTATTGCAGAGTATCCCCACTGGATAAAATATGACTTTCCAAATGGTACAAGTTCTAGGAAAATTTACCCATTTGATGGTCAAACACAGAAATATTTTTTAGTACAGCTAAAGCGTGATGCTAAAATAAATCTTGACTGTTATCATGAGCCAGAGTTTGAAGATTATAGGTATGTAGAGTATGAACAGTTGTTAAAAAAAGCGACATATTTTAAAAGACGAGTATATAGACGAGTAATAGAACATTTTGTAAGAGAGGGACATATAGTAGATGTTGATAGTGCATAAATATGGTGGTACAAGCGTAGGTAGCCTGGAGCGTATAGAGAGTGTGGCTTCACGTGTAGCCAAAGCCAAAAAAGAAGGTAACGACTTAGTTGTTGTGGTTTCTGCAATGAGTGGTGAGACCAATAAGCTTATAGGCTTTGCTGAACACTTTTCAGATAGCCCAGCTAAACGAGAGATGGATATGCTCTTAAGTTCAGGAGAGAGAGTGACAGCAGCACTGTTATCAATCGCTCTTCAAGGGATGGGTATAGACTCAATCGCTATGACAGGTAGACAAGCTGGAATTAAAACTGATAATGCACACACGTATGCAAGAATCGACTCTATTAATCCAGAAGCGATGCAGAGTGAGATTGCTCAAGGAAAAGTAGTAATTGTCGCTGGTTTTCAAGGAATTAATGAAAATGGAGCCGTCACCACACTCGGAAGAGGGGGCTCTGACCTTTCAGCAGTAGCAATAGCAGGAGCTTTAAAAGCAGATGCTTGTGAGATTTATTCTGATGTTGATGGTATCTATACCACAGACCCACGGATTGAGCCAAAAGCTAAAAAGATGGATTTTATCTCTTACGATGAGATGTTGGAGTTGGCTTCACTTGGAGCAAAAGTACTTCAAAACCGTTCAGTAGAGTTGGCAAAAAAATTAAAAGTTAAAATGGTAGCAAAGAGTTCTTTTTCAGATGCAGAAGGGACGGTTATAGGAGAGGAGAGCAAAGATATGGAAGCAGTATTAGTAAGTGGTATCGCATTAGATAGAAATCAAGCAAGAGTAACAATTAGAGAGGTAGCTGATAGACCTGGCATTGCAGCTGAGATATTTACAGAGTTAGCCGAAGAGCAGATTAACGTTGATATGATTATTCAAAATGCAAGCACTGATGGTACGACAAATTTAGGTTTTACCGTTCCTCAAAATGAGATTAACAGAGCTAAAGCTGTTATTGAAGCGTTTGACCATGATATTGGCTCTATGGATTTTGATGATTCTGTATGTAAAGTATCTGTGGTTGGTGTGGGTATGAAGTCTCACTCTGGTGTGGCTGCAACAGCATTTACTGCGTTAGCCAAAGAGAACATAAACATTGAAATGATTTCAACTTCAGAGATAAAAGTCTCTATGGTTGTGGCTGAGAAGTATGCTGAACTGGCTGTTCGTACACTTCATAATATCTATGAACTAGACGCTTAGAGTTTTATGACACCTATACTAAACTGGACACTCGATACCATTCGTGAAGAGGACTCAAGTTTCTCATGGATGGAGGAGTGTCGTTACGATTGGGTTCCTATTATCCAGAGTGCTGTTAAGAAGATTTTAGAGGGTCAGAGTATCCTTATCTTAACAGATGAGTCACGTGGATGGTATGCAAGATACATTGCCAATAAAATCAATAATTTAAAAAATGAACGACCTTTCCTTCCTGTATATACACTCAAATCAATGTTCCCCAACCTTGATAAAATGAGTAATACTGAAGAGTTGGATTTACTAGAAGATATGTTAGATATCTCTTACCCAAATGGTTATTTTATCTGGTATATTGGAAGTGCAGAGAGTGTTTATACTAAGTTTGTATTTCGTAATGATGAGAACCTTTTATGGATTATTGATGGTGATGTACCTAACAGTTTTTACCTTCGCAATGGAAGTACCTCACTCGATATTAAACTGATTCAACTCTTTAAGTTGTTCAATAAAACCATTGATGCATCGCTCTTTGCTGAGTTGAGTCTGGACTAATAACATGAGATTGGCTAGTGGTGTTATTGTCACTGGAAAACCTCAAGAGGTCTTAGCCTCACTACAAGAACTCCGAACCAATGAACTCTTCACCATCATAGACAGTGAAAGTAAAGATTTCTTGGTCGAACACGCTACAGGAGCCATTGCAAAAGCTTATGTAGCAAGTGATGTGCAAGACTACATCATACTTATCGCACCACGTTTCTCTGTGGTAGCACAAAATCGACTGCTTAAAATCATCGAAGAGCCTCCTAGAAACAAACACTTTATTTTAATTACTGAATCTAAATCTTCAATTCTTCCTACCATAAAATCACGACTGCCTATTACGGTACTGCATGATGCAGAGCGTAGTGAAGATTTTGAACTAGACGTTGCCAATCTAAACTTAGCAAAAGTATATGAGTTTATACAAAACAACAATCGAATTACAGCTGTTGAGTGTAAACGACTGGTTGAGAAGATATCAACTGCTGCTATGAAATCAGGTAAGTACAATTTAGACGAGTCGACACTTAAAGTTTTTTCCGATGCCATTCAAGCTTTAGAGGTCGGCTCACCCACCTCATTTATACTCAATACGGTGCTATTGAAACTGTTGGCTAAGAAGAAGCGATAAATAGTATTACAATTTGACATATTTTGTATAAGGTTACAGTTCAAATGATACAATATAAAAAAGACATCTTGCAAAACTAGGAAACGATGGCTTTAGCCTCGTCATGTTCGGCGATTAAAGTCTAATGTCAATGAATTAAACTTTTTTTGATGAAATAGTTCGGGTGTAAACACGCCGATTCCGAAAATGCAGATTGCATATAAGGAACC
>JAHZJZ010000341.1 GCA_022600655.1 Campylobacterota bacterium
AGGTAAACCTATATTTTTGATGAAAAAATCAAAAGATATGGAGCCACACGATAGAGATATCGTCGTCGGGGGAGATAGGTTTATGGTGAATGTTGGCTTATGTACACACTTAGGTTGTATTCCAGCATATAATTCAGATGATAAAAAATTTATTTGTGCTTGTCACGGTGGACAGTTTGATGCATCTGGTGTCAACTTACCAAACTTACCACCTGTATTTCCATTAGATATTCCTCCATTTAGTATAAGTGGAACAAAAATGGTACTTGGTGAGACTGGTCCTGAGTATGAGAAGTTGTTGGCTGATGGTCACACAAGAAAGGTATAGGGGGTAGATTATGGCACGAATTGAAAACGCAAAAAGTGTAAATGAGTGGTTAGATCAACGAATCGGTCTAAATACTCTCAAAAAAGTTATGCAGACAGAGTACTGGATTCCAAAGAATATTAACTTCTTATGGGCTATGGGTATGGTTCTGGCTGCTACATTTGGACTACTAACGATTAGTGGTATCTTTCTATTGATGTATTATCAACCACATGTTGACCATGCGTTTGATAGTGTAAACTATCTTATTATGACAGAGGTTGGTTACGGTTGGTTGTGGAGACACATTCACGGTATTGGTGCATCATTGGTCTTCTTAATTATCTATATTCACATGTTTGTAGGTATCTATTACGGTTCATATAAGAAAGGACGAGAGCTTATCTGGATTTCAGGTATGTTACTGTTTGTACTTTTTTCTGCTGAAGCTTTCTCTGGATATATGTTACCATGGGGACAGATGAGTTACTGGGCTGGTATGGTTATTACTAACCTATTTGCTGGTGGTTCATTAGAGGCTGTTGGTCTTGTTGAGTGGATTAGAGGGGATTATGTTCCTGCTCAAGCATTCTTAACACGATTCTTTATGTTACACGTATTCCTTTTACCATTAGTAATTATCGGTGCAATTGTATTCCACTTTGGAACACTTAGAATTCCACATGTTAACAATCAAGATGGTGAAGATTTTGATTATGAAGAACATGCAGAGTTATATAAAGCTGGTAAGGTAAAAGAGTCTAAGGTTATTCCATTTAGCCCTGTATTCTTAAGTAAAGATGTATTTGTAATGGGTGTCTACTTTATTCTGTTCTTCTACTTGGTATTCTACCACTTTAACTTTGCGATGGATCCAGTTAACTTTGACCCTGCAAATGGACTTAATACTCCTGCACACATCTACCCTGAGTGGTACTTCTTGTGGTCGTATGAGATTCTAAGACCATTCCCGACAGACCCTGGATTGGTTGCATTTGCTATTGCACAAGTTATCTTCTTTATGCTTCCATTCTTAGATAGAAGTCCAAATGTTGCACCTGCAAACAGAAGAGGACTATTCCATATCTGGTTCTGGGTAATGTTAGTAGATTTACTTGTCTTAACTGTTATGGGTAAACTTCCACCAGAGGGTATTTGGAATGTGATTGGATTCTGGGCAGCGATTGTATTCTTTGCCTTGTGGATTGCACTTCCATTCATAACAAAAGCTGAAAAAAAGTTATAAGGAGTAAGGGATGAATAAAGAACTTAAAATATTCGGAGTTGTAGCATTCTTTACGCTACTTTTATATTGGGGTGTTGAGCCATTTGCACATGGTCAGATGCACAAACATGTAGATTTTAACAACTTTGTCTATGATGGTAAAGCAGATATCGCTGCTGCACCAGCTGACAAAAAAGAGGCAAAAGAGACTTTCTGGAAAGAAGTTGGAGAGATATCTAAGCTTAAAGGTGACCCAGTAGCAGGTGAGGCAACTTACGCTATGTGTACGGGTTGTCACATGGAAGGTGCACCAAATATGGGAGGTGTTATCCCTCCAGTACTAGATAATGCAGGTGCAATCTATGATAAAAACTATCTAATCGCATTAATAAAAGATCCAGCGATGGCATCTAATGTTGATCATAAATATGCTGATACCATGACTCACCCAATGGGTAGTATCAAAAGTATGGTTTCACAACCACAAGATATCGCCAATGTGGTTGCATACTTAAAAGAGAAAAAAGCAGGTGCTGTAACACCAAAACAGGCTTATGAACAAGCTTGTGGACGATGTCATGCAAACAGATATGTTAACTGGACACAGCTTGGTACTGTACCTAAAACAGAAAAAAATCTTGCTACAGGTATAGATGTTGATGCGTTAAAGTTCAAACAAGCTGTAGCTGAAGAACAAGCATTAGTCGCTGACTATATGGGTAAACTTCCACCTGATTTATCAATCATAATCAGAGCGAGAAGCCACCACTTCTTAGAGACTATAGTAGAGAATCCACAGAGTCAACTAGCAGGTACAGCGATGCCTAGAGTTGGTCTTAATGAGCAAGGATTCGAGAAAGTAATGGAGTATCTTGAAGTTTCAGGAGACCCTAGTAAAGTAGCCAGAGATGCACTTGGACCATGGGTAATTGGATTCTTTGTACTCTTTACTATTTTAGCTTATCTTTGGAAAAGCTCTTTATGGAGAGATTTACACTAATCTTCTCTTGTAACTAAGATGTGGGGCTTCCCACATCTTATCTCTTTTTAACGCCTTTTAAAACAATTTTTCACTATTATTACCTTTAAATTTAAAATCTAGGTAATCCTCATGACTGACTTTCACCTTACCCTTAATGACATCCAAGACAACTTTGACCAACGAACCATAATGCGAGGTAATGAGTATTATCTTGATAACAGAGTGATGGAACTTAAAAGTTATAAGACCACAAGTTATAAAACAGGTATTAGCGTTACGACACTTTTTTCTAAAGTGAGTGGTAGTCGGAACTATGATCAGAAGATAGTATTGCCAAATGCAGAAAACAGTAACATAGATGCAGAGTGTACCTGTCCTGTTGGGTATAACTGTAAACATGTGGTGGCTGTTCTTTTTCAGCTAATGAGTGAGCATCGACCTACTCCAAAAGTTATAGGGCATAAAGAGATACTCGATCCTCAAGCTCAAAAATGGTTAAATCAGTTTATAAAAACAAATAGAGATGCTCAAACTTTTTTGGTAGAAGAACCTAAAGATGAGTTTTTGATTTATAGACTTTTTGAATATCGATATTATGACCATAGTGATCTTGAGTTTTATAGAGCAAAAGTACTTAAACGAGGGGGAATCTCAAAAGGTTCAGTCCTCTCAAGAGAGAATCTATTTAATGACTATACATGGAAGAGTTATATAAGTGATATAGATAAAAAGCTTATCCCCTTATTATTAAATCTGGTGAATAATGAACGCAATCGCTACTCGAAATCTATAAATTTTGCAGGTGAGTATGGGGCTATGGTATTAAAAAGATTGGTTGAGACCAATAAGTGTTACTTTCAATCCAGTATGGAGCCACTGCAGTTTACCTCTACGCCCAAAACGTTGACATTCTCATGGAAAGAGGGGAAAGAGAAGAGTCAATTGGTTTCAAATCTTACCTCCAATGAGTATCTAATCACTAAAACCAACCCTGCTTTATGTATTGATATTGTAAAAAATCTAATCTATAAAGTAGAGACAGAGTACAGTGCAGAGACTTTAGAGCTTATATTGAATGCTCCTGAGTTACCCAATAGCAGTTTGGTTGCTGTGACACAAAGAGTGATGGAGGCATTGCCAGAAGTGGTGTTTCCTCTTCCCTCAAAATTTGAGATAGAGCGTTTGGAGACAACACCCAAGCCTCATCTCTACCTCTATGGGAAAAGAGATGAGAATAGAACCATTCATCTAATGAAGCTTGGTTTTCTTTATGATACTAACAAAATACCCTCACATGTAAAAGGCTCAACATCAACAGTAATTAAAGAGGGTAAAACCATAAAAATTATGAGAGATATAGCCAAAGAGCATGAGTATAGAGAGGTTATTGAAAAAGCAGGATTTGAGTTTGAAGCCCACCCTAATATATTAGCCTACTTAAGTTTTGCAAACCCCTCTATGCAAGTAGCCATTGAGCGATGGAGAGAGTTTAGAGAGCATCAAGTACCAAAGCTAAAAGAGGCAGGGTGGCAGATAGAGATTGCCGATAACTTTAACTACAGTTTTGAGTATATCGATACCATTACGGTTGAGAGCAGTGAAGGTGGAGATACCAATCCGTGGTTTGAACTCTCATTTTCAGTCGATATTGGAGGGCGAAGCGTGGCTCTTTTACCCATCGTTGCGTCACTACTGCAAGAGTTTGATTCGGTGGATGAGCTACCAGAAAAATTGAACCTAGAGCTTGAAGAGGGTAAGTTTTTACATATTGATGCGAAAGATATTAAACCGATTCTTAGAACAATTTTTGAGCTTTTTGATAAAAAAGAGGGAGATAATTTGATTATTAACCCTTTTGATGCACACCTTTTAGATTTTGATGAGAGTGATGATATTGTCTGGAAAGGGGCAAAAGAGTTAAAAGCACTCTCTCAAAAGCTCAAAGATTTCAGAGGGATAGAGTCGGTCACTCCGTCACCAAAGCTACAAGCAGAGTTAAGAGAGTATCAACAGTTTGGACTTAATTGGTTGAACTTTTTACATGAGTTTAATTTTAGTGGAATTTTGGCTGATGATATGGGTTTAGGGAAAACAGTACAGACCTTGGCATTTCTACAACTGTTAAAACATAGAGGGGAACTTAACAAACCCAGTCTTATTGTTATGCCTACTTCACTTATTGGAAACTGGAAAAATGAGATAGAGAAGTTTACGCCCGATTTAAGCTATTTAGAACTTTATGGTGTTGATAGAGCTAAAAAGTTTAAAGATATAGAAGAGTATGATATTATCTTAACCACCTATCAACTCGCACAACGAGATGAAGCCAAATATGAGCGTAAAAAGTTTGGATATATTATTTTAGATGAAGCCCAAAAAATTAAAAACCCAAAAACAAAAATGGCAATGGCGATAAAATCGTTTCATTCAGAGTATAAGTTGGCATTAAGTGGAACACCTATTGAGAACCACTTGGGTGAGTTATGGTCGATATTTGACTTTTTAATGCGTGGATTTTTAGACAATCTAAAGCTCTTCAAATCTTTTTACCAAAACCCCATAGAGCAGGAGCATGACCTAAAGAGAAGAGAGCTACTCAACAAAAAGATAGCCTCATTTATCTTAAGACGAACCAAAGAGGAGGTGGTCAAAGAGCTACCACCCAAAACAGAGATTATCAAAAGAGCCAAATTTGATAAAAAACAGGCAAAACTTTATGAAAACATCCGTGTCACGATGGAGCAAAAAGTAAGGGAAGCGATAGCTGGTAAAGGGTTGTCACGCAGTCACATTACCATACTGGACGCGTTGCTTAAGCTTAGACAGGTCTGTTGTGACCCCTCTTTGCTAAAGCTAGAGTCGGCTAAGAGCGTTAAAGAGTCAGCCAAACTAGAGATGTTTTTAGAGTTGATAGATGATTTAAACCTAGAGGGTCGAAAGGTACTGGTCTTTTCTCAATTTACCTCCATGTTGACTATTTTAGAAGCCGAGATTAAAAAGAGAAAAATTTCTTATAGCAAATTAACAGGTGCAACACGAAAACGGGAAGAGGCGATAGCAAAGTTTACCAAAGGTGATGCGAGTATCTTCCTGATTAGTTTAAAAGCTGGTGGCGTGGGTCTAAACTTGGTCGAAGCCGATACGGTGATACATTACGACCCTTGGTGGAACCCTGCTGTAGAGAATCAAGCGACCGATAGAGCCTATAGGATTGGGCAAGATAAAGCTGTATTTGTCTATAAGTTGATAGTTGAGAACTCTATAGAGGAGCAGATTATTAAATTGCAAGAGAAGAAGAAGTCGCTTCAAGCTGGAATCTACAAAGGAAATGAAGATAAGAGCGATAAGTTTAGTGGAGATGAGTTGGTGGAGTTGTTGAGGTTGTAATTTTCTTGACGAACATCATCGCATTTTTATTAACATTTTGATACTCTAAGTCAAAATTAGTAAATGGATTAATATGCTTATAGATGGACACGGTCGAACCGTAAATTACCTTAGGGTTTCAGTAACAGAGCGATGTAACTTTAGATGCCAATACTGTATGCCTGAAAAACCTTTCTCTTGGGTTCCTAGAGAAAATCTACTCTCTTTTGAAGAACTCTTTTTATTTATCAAAGTAGCGATTGATGAGGGGGTTAATAAAATTCGTATTACAGGTGGGGAACCTCTGTTAAGAGAGAACTTGGACTCTTTTATCAGAATGATATCTGAGTATAAAAATGATATAGATTTAGCTCTAACTACCAACGCTTATCTACTTCCTGAAGTGGCACAAAAACTCAAAGATGCAGGACTCAAACGACTCAATATCTCCCTAGATACCCTTAAACCTGATGTTGCTTATAAGATAGCCCAAAAAGATGTTTTAGGAAAAGTCTTAGAGGGTATTGATAAAGCCTTAGAGGTAGGACTAAAAGTTAAAATAAATATGGTTCCTCTAAAAGGCATTAATGATAGTGAGATTTTAGACATTATCAAATACTGTAGAGAACGAAATATAAAAGTGCGTTTTATTGAGTATATGGAAAATCGCCATGCCAGTGAATCACTACGAGGAATGCACGGTAGAGAGATACTCGACAAAGTAAAGGAGGGACATACCATACGAGCTTTAGGTCGTGAGGGGGCGAGTCCATCGTTTAACTATCTATTAGATGAAAAGTATGAGTTTGGACTCATCGACCCCCATAAACATGATTTCTGTGAAAGCTGTAACCGTATCCGTTTGACAGCAGAAGGGCATCTGATTCCTTGTCTATATTTTGATGAAGCAATGAGCATCGCTGAGTCAGTTAAAAAAGGTGACATTGAGGGAGCAGCTAAGGTATTGGCTACAGTACTTAAAGACAAACCTAAAGAGAACCGTTGGAGTGAAGATAATCCTGATGAAGAGAAAGATGTCTCTACTCGGGCTTTTTATGAAACGGGTGGGTAAGGAATAGCTTAGATAATTTATAGTAATATACATTACAGTAACCACCATTACTATAAAGGTAGCGTATGAAATTCTATAATAGAGAAAAAGAGCTTCAAAATCTAAAACAGATTGAAAAGGCATCCAAACAGAGTTCGAAAATGACCATTGTGGTTGGACGACGACGAATTGGAAAGACCACGCTTATCAAAAAAGCATATACCAGTAGAGTTTATCTTTTTGTCTCTAAAAAAAATGAAGCTCTATTATGTGAAGAGTTTGTAAGCATTATTCAAGATACACTCAATATAAAAATTTTTGGTCAGATTAAAACCTTTAAAGAGTTGTTTGAATATCTTATGGAGGTCTCTAAAACACAACACTTTACACTGGTTATTGATGAATTTCAAGAGTTTTTACAGATTAACAATACGGTTTATGCAGATATGCAAAATATTTGGGACAGTTACAAAGATAGTACCAAAATGAATCTTGTGCTAAGTGGGTCTATCTATTCACTTATGAGGAAAATATTTGAAGATAAAAAAGAGCCTCTTTTCGGTCGGGCAAACAATAAAATACATCTGAAATCCTTTTCCGTTCAGACCATAAAAGAAATTTTAGAAGAGAATCACCCCTCTTACAGTGCAGATGATTTACTCTCATTTTATATGCTTACAGGTGGTGTGGCAAAGTATGTAGAGATATTTGTAGATAGTAAAGCATTTACCTTAGAGAAACAGTTAGAGCTAATTTTCAGAGACTATTCGCTCTTTTTAGAAGAGGGCAAAAATCTATTAATAGAAGAGTTTGGAAAAGAGTACACCACTTATTTTTCCATTCTTTCTCTTATTGCCTCTTCTAAAACTTCACGCTCTGAATTAGAATCTGTACTAAACAAAAATATTGGTGGTTATCTTGATAGATTAGAGAATGAGTATACCATTATCAAAAAAGTAAAACCCATCTTTGCCAAAGAGGGAAGCCGAACGGTTAAATATGAGATTATTGATAACTTTTTTAACTTTTGGTTCCGATTTGTCTATAAATACCGAAGTGCCATAGAGATAGAAAACTATGAGTATGTCAAAAACATTGTGCGTAGAGACTATGCAACCTATAGTGGAAAGTTTCTTGAAAAGTATTTTGTGGAGCAGTTAAAACTTTCTTATGCTTATAGTGATATTGGTAGCTATTGGGAGCGAGGCAATCAAAATGAGATAGATATTGTGGCTGTGAATGATGAGCAGAAAACGATGCTTATTGGTGAAGTAAAACGAAACTGTAAGAAGATAGATATGAGAGTTCTTGAGAGTAAGGCTTCAAAGTTGATGGCGAAGTATAAACAGTATGATTTTGAGTTTCGGGGGTTTTCTTTGGGGGATGTGGTATAAAAATCGAAAACTCTGACTTTTCTTTTGATAAATCATCATTATGTTTTAACTCATATTTTAATTTTTGTTGCAAGTCATGCAGTATGGTGTACATCTCATGAGCAGAGTTGGCTAAGATGTAGTCGTAGTTGTCTTTTGGTAGGTTGAAAATTAGTTTTGCTTTCATGAGGGTTTCCTTTTTTTGAATTA
>JAHZJZ010000342.1 GCA_022600655.1 Campylobacterota bacterium
CAATTTTCATAATGTTAGTTTACCCAACTTTTAGATAAAATAAATAAAAAATTAAACTATATAAAGAGATTTATGGAATCAGTATTTGCTTTTATTGGAACGCCTTTTGTTGCTATGATGAAAAAGATGGATAAGTTTGGAACGTTTATAATGTTTCAACTGGCTCTTATTCCGTTAGTATTTAAACGACCATGGAGAATTAAACAGGTTTTTGAACAGGTAGAGATAGTAGGAATCGGAACTTTTGGAGTAGTTTTTTTGGTAGCTATTTTTACAGGATTGGTTCAAGCTGTTCAGCTCTATCAGGGGTTTAGTAAATTTGGTGCTGAGGGGTTTATGGGCTATACTATTTTTATAGCAACCACTCGTGAGTTAGCCCCTATTTTTGCAGGTCTTATGATGATATCGCGTTCTATCTCATCTATGGCTGCAGAGCTTGGAACGATGAGGGTGACAGAGCAGATAGATGCAATTGAGACACTGGCTATTGACTCTAAGAAATATCTGCTTATTCCACGGATTATCGCTACGACCATTGCATTGCCTCTTTTGGTTATAGCTTTTGATTTTATATCTAACTTAAGTTCATTTTTGATGGCATGGATAGTACTTGATATGAATCCTATAGTCTATTTAGATAGTATCAAACAGCTGTTAAACTTTTCAGATATCGGAACAGGTATAGGTAAAGGGTTGGTCTATGGATACCTTATAGGGAGTATTGGTGCTTATGTGGGGTATCATACCTCTGGAGGAGCCAAAGGGGTAGGACTCTCTACTACTAGGGCTGTTGTCTTGGCTTCGGTTACGATATTTATCGCAAATTTCTTTTTGTCTCAGACTTATCTGCTTTTGGATTGGTAATGTTTTTCGTGGGCAGGAATGCCCACGCTACTTATCTATATCTTGAACGTTCTCCACCAAATTTAAAGGTTCCAACAATTCCAAGGCTATTGGCATTTGCTGTGGATGTTGCATCATTTTTAAGCTCATACTCTATAAAAGTTGCTCTTAGACCAATAGCAAAACTATGCATCGGTGCATATTGGATTTGTGCTACAGCTCCAATGGCATCGTCGAATTGGTAGTCAATAGTGTCAGAGTCAAATCTACCATCTAGTTGAGGGTTAACATGATAAGTGAGTCCCCCACCAAATTTCCATCGTTGTACATTAATAAGTGCTAGAGCAGTCATAGGAATCACATCCCACGTAATATCCCCATTAGAAGCTGAATCACTGTCAAATTTGTAACCTACTAAAAACTGTAACTCTAAATCACTAGCTGGATTATCAATCGCCATACCAGCTTCAAAGCTCAACCCATCACCAGCAGAGATGGTGTAATCACTCTCATAATCATGTTGTATGGTGACTAAGTCATCCCCTCCTCCATCGTAAGCAATTTGTAGAAGAGGTCTAATGGTATCAGCACTAGCAAAAGTAAATAAAATAGGTAGGGTAAGGAGGGCTTTCTTAAGCATAATAGAATCCTTTTTTATTTAATTATATCTAAAATATTGTGAGTTATTGTGAAATTTTTTACATCCACTCAACAACTTTAGATACCTCATTGGCGATGTAACATTTGATATTGGTTTTCTCTAAAGGCTTAGTTGGTATAACGGCCTTTGAGAACCCTTGGGTTTCTATCTCTTTGAGTCGCTGTCCTAAGGCTGAGACTTCACGAATCTCACCTGTTAAACTCACTTCACCTAAAAAGAGGGTTTCTGAACTTAACTCACGGTTTCGGTAGGAGCTTAAAATAGCAGCGATAATGGCTAAATCAGCTGCAGGTTCATTGATTTTAATTCCTCCTGAGATATTGACAAAGACATCATAAGTTCCAAGTGGTAGGTCGAGTTTCTTCTCTAATAGAGCTAAGAGCATGGTTAGACGATTGTTATCGAACCCTGTAGAGCTTCGTTTAGGGTGACCGTAAGCTTCACTGACCAGTGCTTGAATCTCTATAATAATAGGACGACTTCCCTCCATCATAATGGTTAGGGCTGAACCTGAGGCTAACTTATCTTTGTTAAAAAAACGTCCAGCCATGCTTTTGGCATCGAGTAGTCCATTTTTAGACATCTCAAAAATACCCACCTCATTGGTACTTCCAAAACGGTTTTTAAATCCTCTGAGCAGTCGTAGTTCAGAGTTGGGGTCTCCCTCAAAATAGAGTACGGTATCTACCATATGTTCAAGTACTCTAGGCCCTGCGATAGAGCCATCTTTGGTGATATGTCCAATAATAAAAATAGGAATATCTAAACTTTTAGCGATTCGCATAAGTTCAAAGGTAATGGTTCTAACTTGGGTAACGGAACCAGGAGCTGAAGGGGTCTCTTCTGAGTAGAGGGTTTGTATGGAATCGATAACTATAAAACCGTATTTTTTACTCTTAATCTCTTGCATAATGTTTTGTAGATTAATCTCTGCTAGTAAAAACAGCTCTTTATGGTTGGCATCAAGTCTATCAGCACGTAGTTTAATCTGCCCAGCAGACTCTTCACCTGAGACGTAGAGAACATTTTGAGAGTTTTTGGCTAGATTTCCAGCTATTTTAAGGAGTAGGGTAGATTTACCAATTCCTGGGCTACCACCTATAAGCGTGAGTGACCCAGGAACTACTCCACCACCTAGAACTAAGTCTAACTCTTTACTTCCTGATGAGAAACGTTCAATGTTCTCTTGCATCACTTCGGTAATGGGTATGGCTTTAGAAGTTGTTTTACTAGAGGAGCCTTTACTCTCCTCTACAAACTTTATCTGTTCGGTTGTAAGCTCTACAATGGTATCCCATTGGTTACACCCTGTACATTTTCCTAACCACCGTGGGGTTTGAAAGCCACACGCTTGACACTCAAATAGGGTTTTTTTCTTTGCCATACTTTAACTCTTTTTTGTAGCGTGGGCATTCCTGCCCACGGAAGATTGACTATAGATATACAGGTATTTCAAGTTATCTCTCGTGGGCTAGAAAGCCCACACTACGGTTATATTTTAAAAGTAGTATAGTATAAAATTGGAGAAAAGTTGAAAAAGATGTCAAATTGTCATGTTTTAGTCAGAACAAGATGGAATGTTTCCACTATCACTGGCATACTCATAGAGAAACTGATAAAGACTTGGTAACCATTGTTGTTTGATTTTTCCTTCAATCTCTGGACATATTTGTAAAATCTCATCTTTTAGTGTACCTGCTTCGGTAATGGCTTCCCACTCATCTTGCGTATGAACTCCAGAGAAATCAGCAGCTGATATATCACAGGGTTTTCGAAGTTTTTTTGTAAATATTTTTTTACCTTTAATGGCATTGTGGGATTCGGTATTGTGAAAAAAAGTATCTATTGAGACTTCAGTAGAGGAGATGTTTTTATCGTTTATAGAGATATTATGTTCTGAAGTCTCAATGATACGGTTCAGTAGCTCACTACTTCCTGCTGATTGAAAAAAAGTTAGTTCATTAGCATAGTTAGCACTTAGTAGTGAAGATATAAATAGTAATATTAGTTTTTTTTTCAAGGTATATCTCCTTAATGG
>JAHZJZ010000343.1 GCA_022600655.1 Campylobacterota bacterium
CCATTAAATTATTTAGCATCATATTCTTCTTCATCGTACCAGTTTTTGCGGGTAATATTTCAAGCAGTGAACCCACCTACAACCAAGTTTATCGTACCGATAGAGTAGCAGACTCTTATCACTTTTTACTTTTAACTAAAGATGGAACCTTTTACCATCTACATACAAATAAAACAAACATATTAACAGCAAGTGAAATTAAATCTCCCAATATAGTAAATATTCTAAATAAAAAACAATCATGGGGTCAAGCTTTCCCACTAAGTGGTAAATTTACGAAGAAAAATGGCAAACTATATACCAAACGTTACTGGGATCAAATCAAAGTAACTTCATCAAAGAAAATAAAATATCTCAATAAAACTTTCCATATCCAATAAAAAGTTGATAAAATATCAAAACTTAACTTATTAAGGATATTTTATTATGCATGGATTCTACCGTGTCGCCTCAGCAGTCAATAAAACAACCATTGCCAATCCATTAGCCAACGCCAAAGAGATACTTAATCTTATTAATGAAGCTTATAACAGTGATGTTTCTACTGTCCTCTTTCCAGAGTTAACATTAACAGGATATACTGCTTCAGACCTACTTCTCAACCAGATGTTACTAGAGAGTCAAAATGAAGCATTAGCCTATATTCTACAAGAGACTCAAACCATCTCAACAGTTGCTATTATTGGTATTGCCTTCATGGATAGAGATAGACTCTACAACTGTGCTGTTGTAATTCAAAACGGTAAGCTACTAGGTATCGTTCCTAAAACCTATCTGCCTAATAAAAAAGAGTTTTATGAAAAACGTCAATTTATCTCTGGAAGAGATATCACTGAACAAGAAATAAACTTCTTAAATCAAACCGTTCCATTTGGGGTAGACCTACTTTTTGGAAATCAGCAAGAGATGCTTTTTGGTATAGAGATTTGTGAAGACCTCTGGGCTGTTACACCTCCTAGTAACTACATGGCAAGTAGTGGAGCTAACCTAATCTTTAACCTCTCAGCAAGTAATGAGCTTATCGGTAAAGCTGAGTATCGTGAAGAGCTAGTACGGACTCAGAGTGCTAGATGTATGGGAGCTTATGTTTATGCCTCTGCTGGTGTAGGAGAGTCTACCACTGATACTGTGTTTGGAGGTCATGCTATTATTAGCGAGTATGGTTCAACTTTGGCTCAAAACAAGCGTTTTAGCTTAGAGAGTAGCATCATAACAGCTGATATTGATTTACAACGTCTCAAATGGCTACGTCTCAATGAATCAAGCTACTGTGATGAAAACGTTAAACCTTTTAGAAGCATTCTACTTACAAATACCCCAACCATCAGCAGACTTCAACGTTTTGTTAACCCTATGCCTTTTGTTCCCTCTATCTACCAAGAAAAAAAACACCGTTGTGAAGAGATTGTACAGATACAAGCCCACGGCTTAATTAAACGTATGCAACATGCTCATATTAAAAAAGCCATTATTGGTATCTCTGGTGGATTAGACTCTACCCTTGCCCTGCTCTCTACCCATAGAGCTTTTGAAATCATGGGATGGGATAGCAAAGATATTATCGCCATTACCATGCCAGGGTTTGGAACGACCAGTCGAACTAAAAACAATGCCACTGAACTCTGTATCGCTTTAGGAGTAACATTAAGAACCATAGATATTAGTAGTATCTCATTGGAGGAGTTTAAAGCCATAGGACATAATCCCGATGAACATACGGTTACTTATGAAAATGTTCAAGCACGGGCAAGAACTTCTATTTTAATGAATACAGCTAACCGTGAGGGTGGATTGGTTATCGGGACAGGAGACTTAAGTGAAATAGCTCTAGGATGGAGTACCTATAATGGTGACCATATGAGTATGTATGCACTCAACTCGGGAATACCTAAAACACTCATTCAATACGTTATTGAGTATTTTAAATCTAATAGTGCCATTGCTACTATTATTGATGATATTTTAGCAACGCCTATCAGCCCTGAGTTGCTCCCACATAGTGGTGATGAGATTGTCCAAGAAACTGAATCTATTGTTGGTCCCTATGAGCTTCATGATTTCTTTTTATATCACTTTATTAAATATGGAGCAAAGCCCAGTAAAATTCTCTTTTTAGCCAATTATGCATTTGAAAAATATGATGAAGAGACCATTAAAAAATGGCTTAAACTCTTTTTACGTCGGTTCTTCACCCAACAGTTTAAACGCTCATGCATACCAGATGGACCCAAAATAGGAACCATCAACCTAAGCCCACGTGCAGACTGGCGAATGCCTAGTGATGCAGATATGCACATTTGGTTAGGTGAATTAGAAGAGTAACTCGACTTTATCACCCACAGTGATGACTCCAGATTTAATAACCTTAGCTCGTAACCCACCAATATACTTTAAACCTACCATCATATCGACATCTAAAAGTCGTGAAAGATATCTACATGGTGGACAGGTTCTTACCACCTTAAATTCAGCACTACCTATTATAAAATAGCTATTTTTTACGAGTATACTATCCATATCTTTAATCACTAAATTACGTCTTAAATCTAAAAAATCTAACTTACTTTGTAAACGAGCATTACATTGATCTAAACTTTTAGTATCTATTAGTGTAATCTCTCTAACATTTTGAGAAAATTGAGGCTTATTAAAAGTATCTTCTCCATAATAGTATCGATCTCCAACAATACCTTTTCCTGCCACAACCTCTACTGATTTTTGATACAATAAAGGTAATTTGGCATTGCGTCCGATGATAATGGCATGAAGTTCCATAGTTTACTTAAGAATTATAGTTTTTTTAAATATTTACTAACTATAAAGATTTTAGTTCCATTTACACGCCCCTCTATATGGGTAGGGTCATTTGGAAGCAGATGAATATTTTTAACGGTAGTCCCCTGCTTTGCAGTAAATCCAGCTCCCTTTACAGGTAAATCTTTGATAATAGTAACACTATCACCCTCGTTTAAAAGCGTTCCATTACTATCACGTGTTGGCTCACGATTTTCATCTTCTAAGCCCTCTTTTGCCCACGCTTCAACTTCAGATTCTAAGTACATCATATCA
>JAHZJZ010000344.1 GCA_022600655.1 Campylobacterota bacterium
ATATTAATGCATTGAAGAGTGCCTATAAAGCACTTTTTGAGAGTGGTGAACCACTTCAAGAGAGAGCTGAAGAACTTTTAAAAGAAACCAATACCCCAAGTGTAAAAAATTTATTAGCGTTTATCACAACATCCAAACGTGGTATTCCATTTATAAGGAAAAATATTAATGGCTAGAAAAGTATGTAGTTTTTGTAATACTACAGAGAAAGAGGAAAATCCATTTATTGCAGGTAACAATGTATATATCTGTTCAAACTGCGTTACCTCTGCATATAAAATCCTTTTTGGAGAAGAAGAGAGTGGAAGTTTTGACCAAGAGGCAACAACCCTTCTCATTCCAAAAGAGATTCATAGAATGTTAAATGAATATGTTATTGGTCAAGAGGGTGCTAAAAAAACCCTAGCTGTTGCTGTTTATAACCACTATAAAAGAATTTTTAAAAATAATTTTGATAATGAAACTAATATTGATAAATCGAACATCCTTCTTATTGGACCAACAGGTTCAGGAAAGACCCTATTAGCACAAACTATTGCAAGATTTTTAGATGTTCCTATTGCTATTTCAGATGCGACAAACTTAACTGAGGCTGGATATGTAGGTGAAGATGTTGAAAACATTTTAACCAAACTACTTCAAGCTGCAGATGGTGATGTTGACAAAGCTGAACGTGGTATTATATTTATCGATGAGATGGATAAGATAGCAAGAATGGGAGAGAACCGTTCTATTACCAGAGATGTATCAGGAGAAGGGGTTCAACAAGCCCTTCTTAAAATAATTGAAGGTTCTGTCGTTAACATTCCACCAAAGGGAGGAAGAAAACATCCAAACCAAGACTTCTTACAGATTGACACTTCAAATATACTCTTTATTTGTGGTGGTGCTTTTGATGGTGTTGAAGAGATTATACAACGTCGCTTAGGTGCAAACCAGCTTGGTTTTGGTCAAGCTAAACGAAGTAACAGAGACAATGCTAATGTTATGCACTTAATTGAATCTGATGATTTGGTTCAATTTGGTATTATTCCAGAGCTAATTGGACGACTTCATGTGACAGCAACACTAGAACCAATCACACTTGAAGATATGATAAGAATACTACTTGAGCCTAAAAACTCAATTATAAAGCAGTATCAAAAACTTTTTGAGATTGATAATGCTATACTAACATTTGAAGAGAGTGCATTAAAATCTATTGCACAAAAAGCAATTAATCGAAAAACAGGAGCAAGGGGTTTAAGGTCAATCATGGAAGAGTCACTCGTAGATATAATGTATGAGCTTCCTGAACTTGAGGGGTATGAGGTGGTCATCACTGATGATGTAATTGAAAATGGGTTAAAACCAATTTATATAAAAAATTCAAAAACGGCGTAAAAGGTTAAAAATGTTAAAAAAATTTTTGGGTATGTTCTCTAACGATTTGGCAATCGACTTAGGAACAGCAAATACTTTAGTATTAGTAAAAGGAAAAGGTATCTGTATTAACGAACCATCAGTGGTTGCAATACAGTATGATAAACACGGAAGAGAAGATATCTTAGCCGTAGGTCAAGAGGCAAAAGATATGGTAGGTAAAACTCCTGGTAATATCAAAGCCATTAGACCAATGAGAGATGGTGTTATCGCAGACTTTAATGTTACAGAGATGATGATTCGTTATTTTATTGAGAAGGTGCATAATAGAAAGGGACTTTTCTCTCCAAGAATTATTATTTGTGTCCCGTATGGTCTTACACAAGTTGAAAGAAAAGCCGTTAAAGAGTCAGCAATGTCTGCTGGTGCTAGAGAAGTTTACCTTATTGAAGAGCCTATGGCTGCTGCTATTGGTGCGGGGATTCCTGTAAAAGAGCCAAATGGTAACTTGGTTGTTGATATTGGTGGAGGAACCACTGAGATTGGTGTAACTTCACTGGGTGGATTGGTTCAGAGTAAATCAATTAGAGTTGCTGGTGATGCTCTTGACAAAACCATTATTGACTATATGAAAAAGAACTTTAACCTCCTTATTGGTGACAGAGTTGCTGAAGACATGAAGATTAATATTGGTACAGCTGTTCAACTTGAAGAGGAGCTTACCATGACCGTTAAAGGTCGTGACCAAGTGACAGGTCTTTTAACTTCTGTTGAAATCAACTCTGAGCATATGAGAGATGCAATGAAAATACCACTTAAAGAGATTGGTGAAGCACTGAAACTGGTTCTTGAAGAGACACCACCTGACTTAGCTGGTGACATTGTTGAAAATGGTATTGTTCTAACTGGTGGTGGAGGACTTATTAGAGGACTTGATAAGTATCTTTCTAATATTGTAAAGCTTCCTGTTTATGTATCAGAAGACCCTCTACTTGCTGTAGCCAATGGTACAGGTAAAGCACTTGAAGAGATAGATTTACTACAACATACGGCTTATGATGAATAAAAAGATTATTTTTGTTATTGCTCTCTCTGTTGCAGCACTTCTCTTATTTCAAAAAGAGGAGAAGTTTCAAGAGAGTTTTTCACATCTTACGCTTCCTATAAAGAAAGCCTATTTAGATGTAGTCAATAACAT
>JAHZJZ010000345.1 GCA_022600655.1 Campylobacterota bacterium
CCCATAGTTTGTGAGAACCCACTGTCTGTAAACAGTAGAAGAAAAACTTATTTGGAATCGGAGACTTTAGTTCTGAACATAACGAGGCTAAAGCCATCGGTTCCTAGTTTTACAAGATATTTATGTTTAAGAAAGAACTTTCTTAACAGCTTTACCAATTTCAGCAGGAGAGACAACAACTTCAACACCAACGGCTGTTAGTGCATCCATCTTCTCTTTTGCTGTACCAGCTGAACCAGAGATAATTGCACCAGCGTGACCCATTCTTTTTCCAGCAGGAGCCGTTTGACCAGCAATAAATGCTACAACAGGTTTAGTAATGTTCTCTTTAATATAAGCAGCAGCTTGAATCTCAAGGTCTCCACCAATCTCACCAATCATTACAATTGCTTCTGTCTCTGCATCATCTTGGAACATCTGAAGAAGTTGCTTGTAGCTAAGACCAATAATTGGGTCTCCACCAATACCAACAGCTGTAGTAATTCCGTAACCTTCGTTACATACTTGGTTAGCACCTTCATACGTCAATGTACCAGACTTAGAGATAAGACCAACATTTCCTTTTTTGAAGATGCTACCTGGCATAATACCAATTTTACACTCTTCAGCAGTAATAACACCTGGACAGTTTGGCCCAATGGTCATCATTCCATGTTTTGTAGCACACGCTTTAGCAGCTTGCATGTCACGTACAGGAGCACCTTCGGTAATAACAACAGCCAACTCAATACCAGCTTCAGCAGCTTCCATAACAGCATCAGCCACAAATGCAGGTGGAACAAAAATCATAGAGACTGTAGCACCTGTTGTGTTCACAGCATCAGCAACGGTATTAAATACAGGTTGTCCTAAGTGTGTTTGACCACCTTTATTTGGTGTAACACCACCAACAATTTGTGTTCCATACGCCATACATTGCTCAGCGTGGAAAGTTCCCTCTTTACCTGTGAAACCTTGAACGATTACTTTTGTATCTTTGTTTACTAAAATTGACATCTCTTATTCTCCTTTTGCTGCTGCTACGGCTTTTGCTGCACCATCACCAAGGTCAGTAGCTGCGATAACATTGTCTATATTTGCATTTTTTAGAATCTCTGCTGCTTCAGGTGCATTGGTTCCATCAAGTCTAACAACAACAGGTACATTAACATCTACCATCTTCGTTGCTTCTAGGATTCCGTTTGCGATTCTATCACATCTTACAATTCCACCAAAGATGTTTACAAAAATAGCTTTTACATTTGGATTTTTAAGAATGATTTCAAAACCTTTAGCAACCGTCTCAGCATTTGCTGAACCACCAACATCAAGGAAGTTTGCAGGTGTTCCACCCATGTAGTTAATAGTATCCATTGTACCCATCGCAAGACCAGCACCGTTTACCATACAACCAATTTCACCATCCAATGCGATGTAGCTTAGACCATATCGACTAGCGTCTCTCTCATCAGCATCCTCTTCAGAGATATCTCTCATATCTTCGATATCTGGGTGTCGTCCTAGTGCAGAGTCATCAAAGCCCATTTTCCCATCAAGTGCCATGAATTCACCTGAACTTGTTTTAATAAGTGGGTTAATCTCAATCATCTCTGCATCATTTTCCATATATAGTGTATAGAGTTTTGATGCAAATTGAATCATCTTTTTCTGCTCATCTTTATCGGTAATACCAAGACCAAATACTAATGAACGACCGTGGTGACCTTGGAAACCAAATGCAGGATCAACAGCTACTTTGATAATTTTTTCAGGAGTCTCTTCAGCTACGGTTTCAATGTCCATACCACCTTCGGTTGATGCCATAATAATTGGCATTTCAGCAGCTCTATCAAGAACTACAGAGAGGTATAATTCATCTTCAATAGCAGCACCCTCTTCAATATAAACTTTTTGAACGAGTTTACCTTCAGGACCTGTTTGATGAGTAACCAGTGTCATTCCCAGTATTTCACTTGCAAGTTCTCGTACTTCAGCTGGTGACTTAGCCAGTTTAACACCACCACCAAGTCCTCTACCACCTGCGTGAATTTGTGCTTTTACAACCCAGATATTTCCACCTAGCTCTTGTGCATTTGTCATTGCTTGATCTGGTGTATTTGCAATAATACCTCTTGGTGTCGGTACACCATATTTAGCAAAAATCTGTTTTGCCTGATATTCATGAATATTCATTCGGACTCCTTTTATTTATTAAAGTTTGGAATATTATACGCTTAAGCAAAATAATGTGTAATTAATTACAATATAATTTGGAGTAACTTTATATTACTGTTTATTTTCTACACATCAAGTTGAAGCGTTAGATTTTATTATTTGAGAATAGTAGAGGGATTTTTGATTGTATGTGTAAAAAAGTAGCATATTACCTTTTTAATCATTAATTAATTTTTTGAATTATTTTACTTTAGAAAAAGAAACAATTATAAAAAATAGTGATATTATATGAATAGCTTATTTAATTCATAAGGAGTTTTGATGTCAGACAAGATAGCAGCGATGGTTAGAATGGAAGAGGGGTATATGAGATTGACAATTGAGTATGATAATCCTAGTTTTAAAACTGAAATATGTAAAAATATTGCAGCCATGGAACAAAAACTAGATATCTACCCAGAAGTAATTCATAGAAGAGATAGTGAGAAAAAGTGGTTTTGTAGTGCAGAATTTTCTGGTGATGATTATATATGTAGTAGAACTTGTGGAGAGTTTATTGAAGGTTTACTTTGCAATCTTAATATTAAAGAGTGTGTAACTGATTAAAAGAAAGAGAGTGTGTTACCACTCCTCTCCATTTAAATATGCATCAATTGAGTTTGCTGCATCTCTACCCATTCCCATCGCTAAAATAACCGTCGCTTGACCAAGTGTTATATCACCACCTGCCCATACCCCTTTTTTAGTTGTTTTTCCTGTTTTTATATCGGCTTCTATATTACCCCATTGATTGAGTTCTAAGTTCTCTGTGGTTCGTGTTAGAAGAGGATTTGCACTGGTTCCAATGGCAATAATCGCTAAATCACAATCAATATACTCATGTTCTCCAGTTGGAATCGGTCGGCTTCGTCCACCTTCATCAGGCTCTCCTAACTCCATTTTTTCACAGTTAATTCCTACCAGTTTTCCGTTAGCATCACCTATAAATTCAAGAGGAGATGTTAAGAAATGAAACTGAACACCCTCTTCTTCAGCATGGTGAATCTCAATATGTCGTGATGGAGACTGCTCTCTGGTTCGTCGGTACACAATATTAACGCTTTTCGCTCCAAGTCTTACAGCCGTTCTAGCTGCATCCATGGCTACATTTCCAGCTCCTAAAATTGCCACATTTCTTCCTGGAATAATTGGTGTATCGTATTTTGGAAAATCAAAGGCTTTCATAAGATTTGCTCGGGTTAGATACTCATTGGCAGAGAAAACACCATTTAGGTCTTCACCAGGGATATTTAAAAAGTTTGGCAATCCTGCTCCCACGCCAATAAAGACAGCATCATATCCCATCTCATCGATAAGTTCATCGACATCAACGGTTCGTCCTACCACAGTGTTACAGACAATCTTTACACCTAAAGCTTTGAGTTGTTCAATTTCATAGTCTACAATATCTTTAGCCAGTCTAAATTCTGGAATACCATAAAGCAGAACCCCTCCAGCTCTATGAAATGCCTCATAGATGGTTACCTCATGCCCTTTGACAGCCAAATCTCCTGCTACGGTAATACCAGCAGGTCCACTACCAATAACAGCTATTTTTTTACCTGTTGAAGGGGGAATCTCTATTTGATTGGTTACGCCTGTATCTCTCGCCCAATCGGCAATAAACATCTCAAGGTTACCAATCCCTACCGATTCTCGTCCTTTTTTCTTTCCTACGACACAGACCTCTTCACACTGAATCTCTTGTGGGCAGACACGACCACAGACAGCAGGTAGGGCTGTTTTATCCCACACCGTATTGATGGCACCGTTTAAATCACCTTCAACAATCTGCTCTAAAAATCCAGGAATATCTATCCCCACTGGACACCCTGCCACACAAGCTGGGTCTTTACACTGAATACATCGTGCTGCTTCATATTGAGCTTCAAGTAGACCAAACCCCAATGTTACTTCTGAGAAGTCTTTGTTTCGTACATTGGCTGCTTGTTCAGGCATCGCTTGTCGTGGAATGGCTCGTCGCTCTTTCTTGGTTAGGTATTTTGCTTCTATTTCATAAGTCATCTTATGCCTCCTTTTCAAACATACAGTTATCAGAATGCTCTTCTTCAACCCTATAAGCCTGAAGTCGTCGCATTAATCCATCAAAATCAACTTGATGTCCATCAAACTCTGGTCCATCGACACAAGCAAACTTGGTTTTGCCTCCTATGGTCACACGACATCCCCCACACATACCCGTTCCATCTATCATAATTGGGTTTAGACTTACTGTAGTAGGTACATTGTACTCTTTGGTTAGTAGAGAAACAAACTTCATCATCGGCACAGGTCCAATGGCAACCACTTCTGCTACTTCATTGTTCTCTAATACCTCTCGTAGTTCATCCGTTACAAAACCGTGTCGCCCTTCTGAGCCATCATCGGTACAGATTCGTAGTTCATCTGATGCTGCATCCATCTGGTCTCGCATAATAATATAGTCAGTGTTTCTAGCACCCACGATTGAGATAACCTTGTTTCCAGCTTCATACATTCCTCGTGTAATTGGATGAAGAACAGCTGTCCCTGTACCTCCACCAACACAGACAACGGTTCCTTTTTTTTCTATATGTGTAGGCTGTCCCAATGGTCCTACAATATCTTTATACCCTTCTCCTACTTTTAGTGTGGCAAAGAGTCGGGTACTTTTACCTATAATCATATAGATAATGGTAATGGTTCCCTTCTCTTTGTTGACCTCTGCCATGGTGAGTGGGATTCTCTCCCCCGTCTCATCAGCGATAAGCATTACAAATTGACCTGGTTTCGCCTTTTTAGCAATTTGGGGTGCTTCTATCTCATTTAAGATAATCGTACCGTGTGCCATCTCTTCTCGTTTAACTATTTTGTACATTTTCCATTCTCCTAATAAGTATAATTGATATCAACC
>JAHZJZ010000346.1 GCA_022600655.1 Campylobacterota bacterium
GCATGATGTGGGTAAAAACTTGGTAGATATTATCTTGTCGAACAATGGATTTAAAGTCATTAATGTAGGGATAAAAACTGATTTAGAGAGCTACTTGGAAGCACATAGAGAAAACAGTGTTCAAGCCATTGGTATGAGTGGACTCTTGGTGAAATCAACAGCTGTTATGAAAGATAACCTAGAAGCGATGGCAGAGCAGGGCATAGAGATACCTGTACTGTTAGGTGGAGCTGCCTTGACTCGAAGTTTTGTTGATGACTTCTGCCGACCTATCTATAAAGGTCCTATCTTTTATTGTCGTGATGCTTTTGATGGAGTCATTGCTATGAGTCGAATAGAGAAGTATAATGAAGACCCTTCAGTAGGACTCGACACAAGACTAGCAGGAGATATGGTAGAGCGAGAAGCCAAAGAACAAAAAGAGGTGGTGATTCCTCCCTTTGCAGAGATAGCAATGCCAAATCGTGACAATGCCATACCAACCCCACCATTTTGGGGAAGACGCGTACTTCAAAAAGATGACCTAGATTTAAATATGGTATTTGACTGGGTAAATCAACGAAGCGTCATCAAAATGCACTGGGGTTATAAAAGTAAAGGGATGAGCAAAGAGGAGTACCAAAAACTCCTTGATGAGACAGTTTACCCTGCGTATGAACGACTCAAACGAGAGTTTATAGAAAAAGACCTCTTTGACCCAACCATTATCTACGGCTACTACCCATGCCGAAGTGACGACCAAGAACTCTATCTGTTCGATGAGAGTGAGGGTTGGAATGTAGATGCCAATGCGAACCGAGAGCCTCTAAGTCATGTAATCGGTAGAGCTGTTAGTAAATTTAGCTTTCCAAGACAAGGAAGAAAACCACACCGAGCATTAAGTGATTTCTTTAGACACGACAGACACGATGTGATAGCCCTAACCTGTGTAAGTGCAGGAGCCAAATTCTCAGCCTACGAAAAAGAGCTATACGATGCAGGAAAATACCTAGAGTACAATATGGTACACGGCTTCTCAGTAGAGTTAGCCGAAGCCCTAGCCGAAGTAGCACATAAACAGATACGAATGGATTTGGGCATTCTAAAAGAGGATGAGGGAGCAACCCTGCGTGATGTAAGAATGAATCGATACCAAGGAGCTAGATACTCATTTGGTTACCCTGCCTGTCCTGACTTGGAAGCGAGTCGTGAGCTGTTTGATGTGCTTAGACCTGAAGAGTTTGGGATAGAGCTTAGTGAGACTTTTCAGATACACCCTGAGCAGAGTACTACTGCTTTGGTGGTGCATCATCTTAAGGCTAATTATTATTCGGTTTAGAGGTATAATATTTTATACCTCCTTAAAAAAGTCGCACACATCTATTTTAAGCACATCAGCAATTCTAAGTAAGTGTTCAATATTGAAGTGTTTCTTTTTATAAAATCTCTCTGCACTAGCAAAATGAATTAGAGGAATCTTATTGATATTAAAGATATATTGATATAATTAATAATCTTTCAAATCTAAAAGGAATATTATGAAGAAAATAGTTTTTTTAATGTTTTTTGTATTAAATGTTTTTGCAAGTGAGTCATATAGTGATTGTATTCTAGAAAATATGAAAGGAGTGAAAAGTGATATCGCAGCAAAAGCTATTAAGGAGGCTTGTCGTAGTAAATTTCAATCTCAATGGGAATATCTTAGAACTGTAAAATTCACATCTCCAAGAACAAAAAATAATGATGACCATCTATATCAATCAAAATATTGTGATCATGCAAGTTCTGATGGTAAATGGTGTGCTGATGAGGTTTCAATAGTTGGACATGTAAAAAAAGATGATGAAAAATATGAATATCGTTTCCAAGATATTAAAGGTTCTTGTCCAATTAAAATTTCAAGTGGTCCTAAAGGTTGGATGAAAATAATAAGTTGTTCGTTAAATAGCGATGGTAAAATATTCAAAGCAAGAGTAATGGGATGGACAAAACCACAAACATTCACAGCTACTTTAAAAATTGAACGCAGAGAAAAGTAAGTCCTAATGGGTTTTCGAATCCATATTAGGGTTTACTAACTCGTCACACCTCTTTTCTCGCTCCTCCAGTGTGGGAGTGTATATGAGAGTTTATAAATCTATAGATTTTTTAATGACTGTGACTCTCGTATGCATCCCCACCGAGGACGGATGGGGACGAGATGAATGGTGCGATAGGAATCGCACCCTACAGTATCAACGCATTAAATTTATTTTGATATAATTGTTCAAAAAGGAGCAATGATGCAGTTGACGATAAATATCTCAAATGAACAGTTATTTGAAAAGATATTGTGGCTTTTAAATAGTTTCAAAAATGATGGATTGGAGATTGTTTCAAATAGTAAAGAGAAATTGCAACCTCTATCAACCTCTTCCCAAGATGGTTTGGATTTCTCCTCTTTCAAAATAGAAAGTTTTAGAGATGTAGATGGATTAGAGTATCAAAAAAAGATGAGAGATGAGTGGTAAGGTTTTATTGGATACCAACGCTGTTATATATGCTTTAAATGATGGGTTAACACTTCCTAAATCTGATTATTGTATATCAATTATTACAGAGATGGAGCTATTTTCTTATCCTAAATTGACTAAGCAGGAGCATCAAAATATAAAAAGGCTTTTGAGTTATTTTAATATTTTTGGCATTACAGAAGAGATTAAAGATATGACCATTGAGATTAGAAAAACTTATGGTATTAAATTGCCTGATAGTATCATCTCTGCTACAGCTTTGGTGAGTGGTGCTACTTTAATTTCTAATGATAAACAGTTGTCTAAAATAGCTGATTTGAGTGTTTTAAGTTTGGAAGAGTTTTTAGACACTTAACCTTGTTTTATATATGAGAGGTAACAAAATGAGAGAAGAGTATGATTTATCACAAATGAAGTCGCGTTCAAATCCGTATGTTAAATGGCTAAATAGACAAGTTACCATTGAGACTGAGGTTAGTCTTATAGA
>JAHZJZ010000347.1 GCA_022600655.1 Campylobacterota bacterium
ATACTTGGTTAGTGGTCTTGATTTTGGGGAGCATTATAAAGAGGAGGAGAGTGTTCGTGTAGTACAAGTCTCTACCTTGCCTCTTTTTGAAAATACCATTTTAATTCTTTTTTCTATAGCAGGAATGTATCAGGTATTTGCTATTTGGAATGTTGATATGACTGCTCTGTTAGCAGGGGCAGGTATTGGTGCTATGGCAGTTGGTATGGCGGCTAAAGATACACTTTCAGATATTATCGCAGGTATTTTGATTTTGACAGATGCTCCTTACCGTGTAGGGGATGTGGTCTATGTACGTGATAACCTTAAAGGGCGTGTTAGTCAAATAGGTCTGCGTAATACCAGAATTGTTACGCGAAATAATGTTGAAGTAATTGTACCCAATACCATTATGGGAACTTCACAAATTGTCAATGAGTCCTCTTCTAAAGAGGATGGAATTCGTATCCATATAGATATCTCTGTCTCAAATAATGAAGATGTTACTCAGGTGAAATTTTATTTGCTTAAAGCAGTAGAGCAATCAAAAGAGGTAAATCAGAGTAAAAAGAAAAAAGCAGTTATGATAGGTTTTGAGATGGATATGTTGCAGTTTAGGGTGCAGTGTTGGATTGATGACCCTGAGAAGAAAGGGGATGCTAAAGCTGAGCTGATGGAGAATATCTATCTTATTTTTAAAGAGGCCCAAATTGATATTACGCTTAGACGCTATCAGCATGTTAAAGTTTCTCATGCAGATCCGCAAGAGGTATACATCAAAGAGTTTCCTCAGACATCTAGTAAAGGTGAACTCTATATTAAAGAGTTCCCAAATACCAAACAAGAGCAGTATATCAAAGAGTTTCCTGATACTAAACAGGAAGTTTCTGTGAAAGAGTTCCCTGACACTAAACAAGAGGTCGAGATTAGTAAAGTAGCAGATAGTAAACAGGAGGTTCACATTAAAGAGATACCTAACCTGTTTGGTAATGGCTCTGTGAAAAAACTAACCAAAGTGGGTAAAAATCCAGTCACCAAAAAGGATAACGATGAAAAGTAAACTCTTTTATACACAGCTATTTGGGATGTTATTACTACTTCTCTTACTTTTGTTGGTTGTTCCTAAATACTCAAAAGTTATTCCTAAAACATTAACTTCAAGAGTTGAAACAGCGTTACAAAACAGTGGTATCTCATGGACATCTATTCGAGCAGAGGGACGAGACATTACTCTTAGTGGCGTTGCTCCTACGATTGAAGCGCATAAGAGGGCTGTTAAGTTGGCTAAAGGGGTAGGAGGGGTTCGTATGGTTCATGATAAAATCTCTCCCATGCTCATTAGCCCCTATAGAATGGATATGAGTTATAATGGAAAAGAGATAACACTTAGTGGATATATGCCATCAAAAGAGCATAAAAAGAGCTTATTGACTACTTTAGGTTCAATTTATAAAGCCAAAAATATTGTTGATAAAGTTGATATCGGGGCTGGAGAACCATTAGGGTGGAGAGAGTTTATTACTACGGTTGCAATGCAGGTAGTACACCTTGAGATTGCATCGGTTAATATTGTTGATAAAGAGCTACATATCTCTGGGAAAATAGAGACCGAAGAGAAAAAGCAATTGATAGGTAATGCTTTAGAGAAATTTAAACAGAATGAGTATGTCATCAACAATCATATTGTAGCCATGGATGCCTCAGCTAAACTATGCCAAGAGCGATTTAATACGCTTTTGAGTCATGGAAAAATAAAGTTTGAGTCAGGAAAATCGATTCTGAAACCTGAAAACAGTAAACTTCTGAATGAACTGAGTGATACAGCCCTACTATGTCCACAAGTAAAAATAGAGGTTATTGGACATACTGATAGTTTAGGAAATGATGAAAAAAACTTAGAACTGAGTTTAGAGAGAGCCAAAGTAGTTGTGGCAAAACTTTTTGGAAAAGGTATTAGTCTGGAGCGTATGGAGGCAAAAGGTAGAGGTGAAAAGTCACCCATTGCTAACAACACAACAGATGAAGGTAGAGCTAAAAATCGAAGAATTGAATTTAAAGTCGTAGAGAACTAAGGGAGTAAGAGATGTGGAATTTAGAGTATGAGTTAATTGCAATATTGATGTTGGCAGCGATTATTGGTCTGTTGATGGGACGTTTTCTATGTAAAAGTGGTGAGACAGAAGAGCGATTAGAGAAAAAGAGAGTCATTACAGCTTTTAAATCAACACAGTTTGATTTGCAAAAGAGTGAAGATAAAGTTACCGAACAAGCTTCTATGGTGACTAAACAGAAAGAGAGTATCTCTCAACTAGAAGAGGACATTGTTAACCTCAATATGCGTCTTCACTCCTCTGAAACTCAAAGAGCAACTCTACTAGAGAATTTAAAAGAGTTGGAGAAGTATAAGAGTAGATTTGAAGCACTAAGCAAAGAGTTTCAAGTTCAGTCTAAAATGGTTGAGACACTCAAAGGTGTAAAAAGTACGAAGATAGAAGAGGTAGAGGGCTTAAAGACTGCCGTTAAGGTACTACAACAAAATAAGCAGGAGTTAGAAGGCAAAGAGTCTAAGCTAAAAGAGGAGTTAGATGTAACGTTAGATAGCAGTAGAAATCAGACACAGAAGATAAAAGAGTTACATCAGCTTAATGAAAATAGTATGAAAGCCATTAATGAGATGAGTGACCAACGAGAGGAGTTGAGTCAAAAACTTGAGCAGAGTCTGGCTGAGCTTGAGAGTCTACATGAACATCTGCGTGTTAAAGAGAAAGCCTACAGTGAGCTTGGTAAACAGTATAGTGAGTATAAAAACGGTATCAATATAGACAGTGAACGACTGGCTTTTTTAGAAAAAGAGTACGAAGAGCTAGGTCAGAACTTCAATACCGTTTTAGTAGAACGTGATGATTTACTATCAAGAATAAGAGCCATCTCTAGTGTGGTTGGTGCTGTTGGCATTGATAATGATATATAAGTAGATAGCTCTTTTGATAGGATTAAAAACCTTAATCCTATCAAATATGATGTGATTAGCTTGATTAATCGTATCAGGCGTGGTAGGAAAAGAAAAAGTCTACTATGAAGCCCCCTCATACACTACGCTAGATATGGAGATGAAAACCTATATCGAGTGGTTCAACAAGACTCCTGCCTCTCTCATAAAATCTGCTATATCTCATTTATGGTTTGTCATTATTCATCCATTTGATGATGGAAATGGAAGGCTAACTAGACTTATTACCGACATGGTACTCTCAGAGCTAGAAGCATAAACCACAACCAGACTCTACTCCATGTCAAAAAGTATAAACAGTGACAGAAAAGGCTACTACAACGCTCTTGAACAGACAACAGGTTACATAAAAAAAGATAATCCCATGGATATTACTTTTTGGTGTGAATGGTTTTTAACTACTTTGCATAACGCTTTGGTTGAAGCGATAGAGTCGATTGAACATGTGGTAGATAAAGCCAGATTTTGGGACAAACACAGAGAGAGTGGCATTAACGAGAGACAGACAAAAGTGCTAAATATGATTTTAGACAGAGGTGTAAACCATCCTCAAAGTGGACTAACTACTAAGAAATATATGAAAATGGCACAGACAACCTCGGCTACTGCTTCACGGGATATAAAGGGCTTGTTGAGCTTTGGGTGTATTGAGCAGGTTGAGGGTACGGGTGGTCGGAGTGTTAGGTATTTGGTTTTGGTATAATTAGAAAGTTACTACTCTACGGAATCGGAGGCTTCAGCCCCGAAAAAGTTCTAGCGAGGCTAAAGCCATCGGTTCCGAATATGCCAATGTTGAAAAAGAAAAAAATATGATAGAAGAACCAAACAAACACAACCACCTCCCCCACACTAACCTAATCGGACACTACCAATTCATCACATTCCGAACCAAAGAGAGCCTTGATGGTTACCTAAAAAAACTCTACAACAGCAATGATATAGAAAAAATCAAACAGTACAAAATGGACAGATACCTAGACCAATCACAAAATGGAGCATTACTTTATGGTGAGGTGTTAGATAAGATTAGAGATTACTACTTGGGTTATGATAAAAATGTTTTTGAGATAGAGGCTCTATGTATAATGCCCAATCATATTCATGTTTTGTTGAAACAGAATGATAATATGACTAATGTAATGCGCGTTCTAAAAGGTGGAGCAGGTCATCTTGTAAACAAAACTTTGGAAAGAAAAGGTGCTATTTGGAGTCGTGATTATTATGATAGAGCCATAAGAGATGAAAAACACTTTTGGGTGGCTTATGAGTATATTAAGTTTAATGCAGTTAAAGCAGAGTTGAGTGATGCTGATGAGAGGTTTTATGGTCGGTGGGGTTAGGTGTTTTGTTTGTTCAGGTATAAACACGCCGATTTCGAAAATAGAGATGGCATATATGGAACCGATGGCTTTAGCCTTGTTTTATCTTTTGTTCGGGGCTGAAGCCTCCGATTCCGTAAGGTGGCAACTTTCTTATAATGATTTAATCTTTTAATGCTACCGATTTGACAATCTGTCCACATTTATATATAATAAAAATACATTTATATAAAAGGAGTTAAAATGCAAAGTATATCCATTGGAGAACTCCAAAAAAACATTTCACTCCTTACTCAATTAACGGATGTTTTTGCTATTGTTGACAAACGAAAAAAACAAAGAGTAGCGATTGTTTACCCCGTTCAAAAGCATTCTGTTATTGCTTCAATGGCAGGGAAATATAGAGACAGAGTAACCAAGTGTGATGACCTAGAACATGCCAAAGAGATGGCGATGATGGAAGCAATGGGAGAAAAGTATGGTTTCTCTAATTGATACCAATATTATTATCCGTTTTTTAGTGGGTGACCATGAAGAGCATTTAGCAATTGCTACGGAAATATTTACCCAAGTAGAAAATGGAGCGATAGAAGTAGAGATACTTGAAGCTGTGGTGATGGAAGCTCTGTTTGTCTTGATAAAATTTTATAAACTTCCAAAATCAGAAGTCATAGCTGATCTAAAAAGGCTTATTGTTCTGCGTGGTGTGGTTGGAGATAAGGTTTTACTTATTGAAACACTCAATATTTTTGAAGATGAAAATGTGGATTTTGTAGATGCTTTGATTTGTGCTAAGAGTAGGTTACAGGGTTATGGAAAATTGAGTTTTGACAAAGATGTAAATAAGAAGTGTTGAACTAAAATTTTATAAAAAGGAAAATATATGATATAATTTTCCTTATGAAAAAGAAAATAAAACAAATAATTAGAGATTTTTACTTACAAAAGCCCTTTGAAGTCCATAGCCGTGAACTTCAACTCCCCATAAATACTCAAAAGATTATAACCCTAATGGGGGTTCGTCGTTGTGGGAAGACTTCTATTTTATATGAAACCATTAACCGACTGACTGAGACTATTGATAAAAAAAGAATCTTATTTTTTAACTTTGAAGATGAACGTTTTGAGTTAAATCAAGAGAGTTTAGACCTTATACTTCAAGCCTATATGGAACTTTACCCTGAAATAGAGATGAAAGATACCTATCTGTTTTTTGATGAGATTCAAAATGTAGATGGATGGGAAAAGTTTGTAAGACGAGTTTATGATAGTGTGAGTCAAAATATCTTTATTACAGGTTCTAATTCTAAGCTGTTGAGTCGAGATATTGCTACTTCTTTACGTGGACGAACCATTACTTATGAGGTTTTCCCTTTGTCTTTTCGTGAGTATTTGGCTTTTGAACAAATAGAAATAGATCTACATAGTACTAAAAGTTTAGCCTTTATTCATAACCGTTTAGAGAAGTTCTTACATGAGGGGGCTTTTCCTGAAACACTTCTTTTTGACGATAGAATTAGAGAGAAGATTTTACAAGACTATTACAGTGTGATGATTTACAAAGATTTGATAGAACGATTTTCGATTAAAAATATCGAAGCGTTAAAGTTTTTTTTAAAGCGTATTTTAGCCTCTTCGACCAAGTTGGTCTCTGTTAATAAAATCTATAATGACCTTAAATCAAGTGGTTTTAAAATTGGTAAAAACAGTCTTTATGAGTATTTGGGTTATGTAGAAGATATCTATTTTAGTTTAATACTTGACCGATACAGTCAAAAAATTACCACACAAACAGATAAAAAAGTCTATAGTATAGATATAGGATTTAACAATACATTGCTCTATAAATTTTCTGATGACATAGGAAAATCTATGGAAAATGCTGTTTTTTTAGAGTTACGACGACGAGAAAAAGAGATATATTATCACACCGACAGAACATCGGAGTGTGACTTTGTAGTGGTTGAAAAAGGCAGAGTCGTCCAAGCCATACAAGTAAGCTATGAGATGGAAAATAAGAAGACAAGAGTTCGAGAGTTTAAGGGCTTAGTGAACGCTTGTAAGCAGTACAACTTAAACGAAGGTTTGATTATAACCTATGGAGAAGAGGGTAGTTATGAAGAAGATGAGGTAAGTATTGAGCTGGTATCTTTGGTCTCTTTTCTTTTGGTAGATAAGAAGTAGTGTATAGAAGCTTCAAAGTGCAATACATCAAAGGGAGCATTATAGTTTTTTTAAATATACTTTTTATAAATATATAATTAAAAAGAAAGAGGATAATTTGTTTTTTAAAACCATAGATTTTTCTAAATTTTCAAGTATTAAAGTAGGGCAACCTACAGAAGTGCTTATGCTTGAACGAGAAGATAGCATACCAACTGATAGAGTTATAATTGGTCATGCCAATAACCTTTTGGTCTCTCCTGCTCCACCAGCACTTATGATGCTCTCTAAAGATTTTTCATTTATAGAGCTAGATGATGAGGTTTTGACTATAGGGTGTGCTACGCCAACAGGTAAGATTCTCTCTTTTGCCAAGAAAAATGATTTGGCAGGGTTTGAGTTTGTCTCTAAGCTTCCAGGCTCTTTGGGTGGCATGGTTGCCATGAATGCAGGTGTAAAGTCTTATGAAGTTTTTAATATTTTAGAAGCAGTCAAGATAAATGGTGAGTGGATACCCAAAGAGCAAATAGAGCATGGTTACCGTTTTGCTAAACTAGGTGGTGTGGCTACAGAGGTACGATTTAAGGTTAAAAAAGGGTTTGACAAAGAGCTACTAGATGAACTTATCAACTTACGCTCTAACCAACCAAAAACTGCCAGTGCTGGTTCAGCTTTTAAAAATCCAGAAGGTGATTATGCAGGGCGACTGATTGAAGCTGTTGGACTTAAAGGTATGTCAAAAGGGGCGATGCAGTGGAGTGAAGTTCACGCTAACTTTTTGGTTAACCATGGGGATGGAACCTTTGAAGAGGTAAAGGAGCTGATTGATTTGGCGAAAGAGAGAGTTTTTGATAAATTTGGGGTAAAATTAGTAGAAGAGGTTAAAGTATTATAGGAACTTTAGTTCTTTATCTTTAAGTTTTGTTTATAATGTAATATTAAAAACTAGGAGAAAAGAATGAGAAAAACAATTTTATTACCAATTTTGGCACTAACAGTAGTTGGATGTGCTGGTGATTTTTATTATGAAAATGATAAAAAAGTTGAAGTGACTAAGGTTGCTGAAAAAAGAGATAATAAAAGTAATGTTACTTATTATAAAACCTCTAACGGTCACAAAGTGGGTGTGACCAATGAGATTTTAGTTCAGTGTAAAGCAGATGTAGATTGCACGAAAGTTCTTAGTAAGTATGAGACACTTTCTGTTTCAAATCTTTCAGATACCATACTTTTAGTAACTGTGGCTACGGAGAAAAATGTTTTTGAAGTTTCCCAAACACTTTATAATGATGCTGATATTGAGGTCGCCCACCCTAATTTCATCAAAGAGAAAGTGAGACGATAGTTATGGATAAAAAACTTTTAATAACCATTAGTTTAGTGACGACATCATTGCTTTTTAGTGCTTGTGGAGGTGGAGGGTCATCTTCGAGTGAAAAAACCTCTTTGGTTCCAGAAGATACAACCGAATATGAAGAGAGTGGAGAGAATCAAGAGACAACTCCTGAAGAGGAAGAGAATACAAATCAAGAGAGTGATACTACTGAAGAAGAGAACTTAGAAGAGACATCTAATGAAGGTACAGAGAGTAGTGAGAATGAGACCACAATAGATATCTCATCAGCTACAAAAGAGCCTTATTATAAATATGCTTGGCATTTAGAGTCAGCTAACAGTGTTTTAAATGATCAAGGGTACACTGTTAATCAAAATGCAGATATTAATGTAACCGAAGCATGGAAAATAACCATGGGTTTAGGAGTCAAAGTAGCAGTAATCGATGATGGAGCAGATGTGACACATGAGGATTTAAAATCAAATCTTTTGGTTGCTTATAATGCCGACGATGGCACTAGTGATATCAATGCCAATAGTGATGAAGCTTCTCATGGTAATACTTGTGCAGGGTTTATTGTTGCTCCTATCAACAGTAAAGGTACAGTTGGAGTTGCACCTGAATCGAAACTTATTGCCATTAAACAAAATGAACAATCTGATGCCAATGTTATTAAAGCATTTGAGTATGCTAAAAATCAAGGAGCAAAAGTTATCTCTTGTAGTTGGGGGACAGAGAATGTTTCAGACATTGTTGTGTCTGAGTTAAAGTCACTTTATGATTCTGGTATTACCGTACTGTTCGCTTCGGGAAATAATGGTAAATCTTTAGATGAAGATGGGCTTAATGATGAGTCTGAAGTAGAATGGGTTATTGGTGTAGGTTCTAGTGTTGAAAACAATGATGTTGGTTCTTATTCTAATTATGGGAAAAATATTGAAGTTATCGCACCTGGTGGTGATACAGAGGAGTCATCGGGTATATTAGGTTTAGATGACATGGGAGAACATGGTGGAACAAACCAACTTGACCTTGTTTCTAATAACTATAGTTTTACCGATGGAACAAGTTTTGCCACACCCGTTACGGCAGGAGTTGTAGCACTAATGTATGCAGCAAACCCCAATATTACCCCTGCTCAGATTAGAGATATATTAATCACAACAACATTTAAAGTTGGAGAAGGTAGTCAAGCTTCTTATGATGCCAATGGTTTTGATGAAAAACGGGCTTATGGAAAGGTGAATGCAGGTCGAGCTGTGGCTGAAGCTAAAAAATTAGGAGGGAATTAACCCCAATCCTGATTTTTACTCTTATATTTATGTTTATCTTTCTTATAAGAGCTACCATTTTTAAGTTTTTGTAGACGATTTAAGAGGGTCATGTTGGCTTCTCTTATGTCATTGAGTTTAAATTCATGTAGGGTCTCTTGATAGAGCTTTTCGATATAAGCTTTTAGCTGGTGGTGATACTCTGAGTCGAGTCGAATTTCAACGAACTCATCAAGCTTTTTTTTTAGTTCATAAAACTTTTCTAAAAACTGCTCTTCAGTGGTTTTTTCATCACGAAACATTTTAAAAAGATTTTTAGTTACTTTTTCAAGAAGACTAATATATCGTTGGCGTTGGTATTTCTCTATCTGTTTGGGTGTGTATTTTATAGTACTGTTCCTAGGTTTATGGATAAGTTATTGTAACAAAAATAGATAAAAGATAAGATGTAGAAGATAACCTCTCAATAGAGAGAGGTTAATCTTAGGGGAGATGTTAATGACTAATAATTATAGTGCAGCTTTTGCAGCGTTAAGAGCTTCTTCGTAGTTAGGCTCTTCTGTAATTTCTGGAACAACTTGCTTATATGCTACTTTACCGTCTTTTCCAACAACAAAGATAACTCTAGCTGTGATACCTGCTAAAGGACCATCTTCTAAAAGAACACCATAAGCGTTAGCGAAATCTTTGTTTCTGAAGTCTGAACATACTTTGATGTTTTCGATTCCAGCTGCACCACACCATCTAGCTGCTGCAAATGGTAAGTCCATAGATACTGTAATTACCTCTACACCGTCAAGAGAAGCTGCTTCAGAGTTAAATCTTCTTGTCTCAGCATCACATACACCTGTATCTAATGATGGTACTGCAACTACAAGTTGAACTTTACCTTCACCACCGATTTGCTCATCTTGAAGCATTGGGTTACAGTTTACTACTGTTACTACAGGAGCTGCATCACCTACATTGATTTCATTACCTGCTAAATTACAAACGATATCTTCTTTAAAAGTTACTGTTGCCATATTATATTTCCTTTTTAATTAATCTTAG
>JAHZJZ010000348.1 GCA_022600655.1 Campylobacterota bacterium
AAAAATGAGATTTTTCAAAAAACATATATATAAAATTTTAACCTCATTTCTATTATTAATGATAGGTATGACTCCTGCGGGAGCCAACAGTTGTTCTACACAGATGTTTAGCGTTACACTTAACAGTTCGTTAACTTATGGTGATGTGGTTGAAAATTTGGCTGATGAGTGTGGTTTAACACTGTTGGTAAAAGATAAAGAGGCAAAAGTAAGATTACAAGAGAATCTTTACTATGTACAACTTAATAATGCTTCATTAGAAGAGTTTCTAGATGTTATTTTAAAAGAGAATGATATCGGTTATGAGTTAGAAGGTAATAGACTTAGAATTGCTTATCTTCAAACCAAAACATTTAACTTACACTACATCTCAGGAAGTAGAGTAGGTAAGAGTAATGCCCATGTAACCATTGCCAATAACAGTAGTGGAAACAGTGGAGGAGCATCATCATCAGGTGGTAGTGGTGACACTTTAAGTGCAGGGGGAACCTCTGGTTCAAAAACTGGTGTCTCTATTGAGAGTAATGATGATTTTAAGTTTTGGACTAAAATCTCTGATGAGTTACACGCTTTAATCAATCGACCTGAAGATAACTATGAAGCACCCGTACCCATCATTAACCAAGAAGCGGGGATGATTACCGTAACAGGAACACCAAAACAGTTACAGAGGGTCTCTCGATATATTAATGAGATTACCACTCAGCTTAAAAACCAAGTACTGATTGATGTAAAGATACTGAGTGTTACTTTTGATGATAGTGCTACAACGGGTGTTGATTGGTCACAGCTTTATAGTCTGCAAAATATGGCAATTTCTACTTTTAATCTCTCTAAACACAATATTACTGGTTTAGATTGGTCAAGAGGCGAGAGTGGTTCAGGTACTAACTTTGATACGGTAGAGCTTGGAACGGGTGGTATAGCAAATGGTTCAGCGATGATTGCCGAAAACAGTACCAATATAAACGAAGTGGTGAAATTTTTGAAAACACAAGGGGATGTAAAGTCTATCTCTAATCCTAAAGTGTTAACGTTGAACAATCAACCAGCACTGATTTCTGTAGGTAATGAACTTTTTTATAAAATTGAATCAAATGCTATTTTACAAAATAACACAGGTTCAGGGTTGGCAACACAAGGTGAAACCATTGACTCTGTATTTGCGGGAATCTTACTAGATATTACGCCAGAGATTTCAGATGATGGCTCTATTACTTTAAAAATAAATCCATCGATTTCTGATACGATTAATGCTGTTGACACCGATAGTGATGGTTCAAGAAACATTCCACCAGATTTATCGAGAAAGCAAATCTCTTCAGTGGTTACTGTTCAAGATGGACAACATATTATTTTAGGAGGTCTTATCTCCTCTAAAACAGGTAAGAAAATTTCTAAGGTACCACTACTTGGAGACTTACCACTGCTAGATCAACTCTTTAAACGTGAAGTGAAAATAGAAAATGTTGATGAGTTGGTATTAATTTTAACACCACATATCATTAAACAAAATGAAGAGCTCTCTTTGGAAGATTTGGGCTATAGAAAGTTAAAAGATGAAAAGTAAATATAGTGAAATTAAAAATATTTTTATTGATAGCGTTGATAGTAATAACTATGTTGACCTAGAATCACTAAGTTTTAACTATCAAGTTTTAGAGGAGAGTTTAGATAAACCTCTAAAGATGATACTTCTTTTTGGTCGCCCTGGAACGGGTAAAAGTATGACGCTTAATAAGCTCTATGTGAACCATAAAGATAAACGAGAAATTCACTACTTTGATGCTCCTATTTTAAGTGAGAAAGAGTTTCTAAAAAGTATTTATGAGGCGATGTCTTCACAGCATATTCCTCAAAATATGCGTGTTAACTTTGATGGTCTTTTAAAGTATTGTCAAAATTTAAAAGGTCAAAGAGAGGTGATTTTTTTGCTAGATGAGTGTCAACTCTATAGTGAAGCCTTAATGGAGAAGATAAGACTGCTTTCCGATACCAGAGTGGTTAAATTTGTCATTACCCTGCATAAAACTGAAAATGAAGATGTCATTGCAAAGGAGCATTTTAAAACACGAATTTGGGAGGTTATAGAGCTTAAAAATGCGGATGAAGAAGAGTTAGAGGTTTATATACAAAAAAAGTTGGTTCAACGTGGTTTTGTAGAGGTTTCTAACGCTTTGAGCAGCCGTGATATTAAGTTTATACATAACTGTACCAAAGGTAATTTTAGAGAGACCAATAAGTTACTCTATACGATTTTTAATATCTATGAATATTATGATTTACATAGACCAGAGAAGATAACATCTAATAAAAATTCTAAGAAAATTCTCGAAATGGCAGCTATTAAAATAGGATATATACATGATTAATACAAAAGAACTTGAAAAAAGATGGTACAAGTATAAGGCAAAAAATTTTATTTTAATCTTCGCACTTATATTGATTTTTATACTTTTACCTTATGGAATCTATTACCTATATGACTACTTCGATACCCCTAGTCCCAAACAAGAGGTATCAAAGTTGATAACACCTCAAGAGGTTGTGGTAGAGAGTAGTACCCCTATGGTTACAGAAGCTACTACAGCAGAACCCGAGGTAGAAGAGAGCAAAGATAATGAAGTAATCTTAGCCCCAACCATTCCTATCGTTGACTTAGATAAAGAGCAACGTACTACACAAGCTAAAAAAGTTGTTCATCGTAAACAAGCAGAAGAGAAAAAACTGGTTAAAGCCAAGCCTTCTAGTTCGTTAACAGCTCAAGAGTTAGCTGTGATTAATGGAAATGATTTAAAGCGTGAAAAACAGAAGATAAGTTTTCAACGAAGTAGCAGTAACTATATGGATGTGATGAAAACCAAATTTGAGCAAAATAAAAATCCAAGAGAAGCACTATTACTTGCCAAGGCATACTATAAGGCTGGAGACTATATTAATGCTGAAGAGTGGGCATTAAAAGCCAACAGTTTAGATAAAAATATGGATGAGAGTTGGTTTGTTTTTGCTAAAGCCAAAAGCCAAACTTGGAAAACGTAAAGAGGCGATTAAAATATTGGTTACTTACTATAAAAAAAGTAAATCCCCTAAAGCAAAAGAGCTTATAGAGAAGATTAAAACAAGGGGTATTTAATGAAACAGATACTTTTACTTCTACTTCTAACATCACTCTTATTCTCCTCAAACCTTTCTAAACTTTATACTTACTACGAAAAACAAGAGTACAAAAAAGGGTGTGACTATGGAGCAAAATATTATACAAAAAATATTAAAAATGAGAAGTACCTAACCCTATATGCCCTCGCTTGTGTAGAGACCGATAAGATAAATCGTATTGCTAAACCAATGCTACAGTTGACAAAGAGTAAAGAGTCACGTGAAAATGCCAGTTACTTCTCAACCATTTTACTACAAAAACAGCTACTAAAACAGGCACTTCTTGATAACAAATCTTTAGGAGATTTAAAACTACCTAAAACCAATTTTGTTCTTTCAAAGATTTTTAATCTTTTTGTCAACAAAGAGTATACGCTTCATGAAGGTGTCTACACGTTAGAAGATAGAGAAAAACCAAATAGATATTATAAAGTATATATAGAAAACGTAAAAAAGAATCAAAACTATATGATTATAGATATTTATCAAGATGATAAATTTACCAAACGTTATCGATACAATTAGGAGTACATATGCAAAGAGTTATAGACCTACTAATAGAAGAGAGTATTATAGAGCAGAGTAAACTGAACCTTTTTATAGAAAAGTATGGTGAAGAGCGTGTTAATATTGAAAATCTGATTAAAGTAAAAATTATT
>JAHZJZ010000349.1 GCA_022600655.1 Campylobacterota bacterium
AGATATTTTACGAAAAGGTGAAAAGCTCTCTTTAAAAGTTAACCTACCTGAAACCAAATGTACACAAAAAATGGCATATGCCAATTTAGAGTATGATAAAATGCCAAGCTTCTTTATTTTTGGTGGGTATGTCTTTACGCCGTTAACTTTTAATCTTCTAAATGCTTCTAATCAACCCCATTTGCCACTACGATATAGAGCAACCAAGTTTCCTACAAAAGATAACCAAGAGATTATTGTACTACTTAAAGTATTGGCTTCAGAACTGAACAGAGGTGATGGAGGTGTGAGTCTATGGAAAGTAGATAAAATTAATGGTAAAAAATTTAAAGATTTTAAAGAGTTCTATACATTAGTAAAGTTATCACAAGAAGAATACATTGTTTTAGAAGATGAAGATGGTTCAAAAATTGTTATAGATAGAGAAAAAGCTCTAAAAATAGAAGATGAAATTTTAAAGCGATACAGTATTAAATCTAGTAAGTCGGATGATCTTTAGATTGTTAAACATTGTTAAACTAGGAACCGATGGCTTTAGCCTCGTTATGTTCAGGGTACTCTACTAATGAAAATTGGATTGAGACTTTTTTAGCAAAAAATAAATAGTGACTTTAAAAACACTTTTACAACACTTTTGCAACATTTTTATGTTAAAATAAAATTAAGTTAACATCTAATAGGAGTATAACAATGAAGAAAATATTGAGAAATATAACTTATGTTTCACTATCGGCAGTGCTGCTTTCAAGCACCGTAATGGCTGATGAGGTTACAGATACTATGAAAGAAGCAATGGAGGCTTATGAGAAAGGTGATTATGTTCAAGTTAAAGATGATTTAACCTATGTGCTTGAGTTACTTAAGCAGAAAAAAGGAGATAGTTTAAAAACATTACTTCCTGCAGCTTTAGATGGTTGGAAAGCAGAAGATGCAACCTCTGAAACAGCTGGTTCTGGGATGCTTGGTGGTGGAACCAATATTAGTCGTATTTATAAAAAAGATAAATCAAAAATAACCATAAGTGTAGTTACAGACTCTCCACTTATGCAAAGTATTGGAATGATGATTTCAAACCCAATGTTCTCTTCAGGTGGAAAACTTAAACGTATTAATCGTGAAAAAGCGATGATTAAATATAATGAAAAACAGAAGTCTGGTGAAATCTCATTGGTACTTGATAAACGATATATGATTACGGTTAAAGGTAGAGAGGTAACGGAAGAGGAGTTAGTTGAGTATACAAAAGCAATTGACTTTAAAAAATTAAAAGCACAATAAATTAATTAGGAGATAAAATAGTGAATTATATAAAAAAAATAGCATTGGTATCAAGTTTGGCAGTAGTTTTTGTGGGATGTGGTGATGAGACGGCTAAAAGCGAAGCTCCTGCACCTGCGAAAGTAGAAGAGGCTAAACAGCCAACAGTAGAACAGCAAGTAGCAGAGGTTGGTAAATCAATGCAAGAGGCAGCTAAGCAGATTGAAGCCAATCCAGATATGAGCAAAGAAGAGCAACAAAAAGTTATGATGGAAGCACTAAGCAATAGTGAGCCTATGAAGAACCAGTTTGAACTTCAAAAAGAGAATATGCCTAAAATGGTAAATCTTCTTAAATCAACAAGAGAGTGTTTAGGTGATGCTGATTCTAAATCTGATGCTGATGATTGTCAAACCAAAATGGAAACAACGCTTAAAGAAATGGGTATTGTTGATGAGGAACTTGATGAAAGTGAAGAGGAGTTCACTTGGACTAAAGAGGAAAAAGCTGAAACTTTAAAAGAGATGGATGAGAGTATTAAAGAGATGGAAAAAGCTCTGCCATGTATCGAAAAATCAAAAAATATGATGGATATGATGGTCTGTATGGAGGGTGAGAGAAAGTATTAGTCTGCAGTAGCCTGTAGTACAAAATCAATCACTTTCGCATCGCTCATCTCACACGGTTTGAGCATCCCACCTTTTAGGGTGGGGTAGTAGTTTCCACTCACAATATTATTTCCTCCCAACTCTTCAGCATAGATTTTTAGCAGTTTTCCATTAAATAAGGTCTCTTTTCTTAAAAGATAGCGTTTATTGTGATAATAGACATCATTGGCTCCATTAGGCAAGGCTAAAAGTTTGGTATAAAATTGAGTTTCATTCATAAGATGAATTCTACCCAAATATGCTAAACTTCCAAAAAATTATAAAGGTCACTATTGAAAAAATATATATTGGGTATGGATAGAGGCATTTTGTTTATGCTATTAGCCTCTTTATCATTTGCCATTATGGGTGGGTTTGCCAAAGTTGTCTCTTCAGTGTTACCTCCTGTAGAGGTGACATTTTTTAGAAATGTATTTGGAGTAGCACTGGTAGGTTTTGCTATCTATAAATCACCTCTTAAACAGATAGGTGGCAAACCTCTACTTCTCTTTTTTCGTGGGGCTATGGGCTTTGTAGCTCTGTTGGCATATTTTTATATTATTGCCTATATTCCTTTAGGTGAAGCTGTAACGTACAATAAGACTTCGCCTATCTTTGTAGCAATTTTTGCTTATCTTTTTTTAAATGAGAAGTTAAGTAAGTGGGCTATTTTAGCGATTGTTATTGGTTTTACAGGTATTGTATTTATTGCCCAACCCGTGGGCGGTTCATTTGATAAGTATGATATGTTGGGTATATTCTCAGGAATAGGAGCAGCTTTAGCCTACACCTCTATTCGTGAGTTACGCCAATATTATGATACCAGAGCTATTGTAATGAGCTTTATGGGAGTAGGAACTTTAGCTCCACTACTTTTAATGTTAATCACCCCTTATGTCAATCCTCCTCAAAGTTTGGACTTTATGTTTGCAGAGTTTGTAATGCCTGAGGGGATTATTTGGTTCTACGTTTTAATGATGGGACTTTCAGCCACAGCTTCCCAATTGCTTATGACCAAAGCCTATGAGTTAACCAAAGCAGGAATTGTTGGAACCATATCTTATTCTAACATTGTATTTGCTCTTATTATTGGTATTATGCTGGGTGACCCTATACCTGATATTTGGACATTTTTTGGTATAATCCTTGTCATTACTTCGGGGCTGTTGGTGGCTCTATCTAAGAAATAATGTAGGTCGGGTTGCCCTCATCCCGACAGATATATGCATAATATAAAAGTTAAAACAAACAACATAGATGTTTGAATTGAATGTCGGGATGAGGGCAACCCGACCTTGTATAATAAAGA
>JAHZJZ010000350.1 GCA_022600655.1 Campylobacterota bacterium
AAAATTATTATTAATATATAATAACAGTAATAGGGAGTTTTTTTGAAAAGTAATCAGTATTCAGTTAAAGTATTTGAGACTACGGTAGAAGATGAAAATAAGTTTATTGTTTTCTTTGATACTAACTACACACTGTTTAAAGATCACTTGATTGTGATTCAAGGTGAATTGAGTGAGACGATACGCAGTTACTTACAAGAGAAAAAACTGACATTTTTAAACAATGCCACGCTGCCTGTTGGGCGTTCACGTAAGGCATTGGAAGAGGAGATAGAAGCACAGAGAACTGAAAATGAAATCAATCAGCAGATTGCAGAGGCTGAGATATCTAAACTTTCTAATAAACTGCAAAATAATCTAACCGTTTTGGATCGTATGTTACGAAGTGGACAAGAGCTTAATATTGAGGGTGACCTCCTACTGCTCAATCGTGTCAACAGTGGAGCTATGATCCATACTACTGGTAATCTTATTATTACACAGATAGTAGAAGGGGCGATTCGTTGTGATGGAAACTTTATGATGATATCAGCTTCACCTAAAGCAAATATTATTTTTCATGGTGTAGAGGTGGACAATAGTCTTTTAGAAAATAAATTGAATAGAGTAGAATTAAAAAATAGTGAAATAGTTATAACCCCTGTGTTGGAAAAGGAGATAAGTTGGGCATCGTAATTGCAGTTATAAGTGGTAAGGGTGGGGTTGGTAAAACAACCGCAACCGCAAACCTAGGTTTAGGTATTGCTATGAATGGTAGAAAGTGTGTGGTGGTTGATTTTGATATTGGTCAACGTAACCTTGATATGATTTTAGGTTTAGAGAATCGTGTGGTGTATGATATTGTTCAAGTTATGGATGGAGAAGCAAGTATTAAACAGGCGTTAATTAAGAGTAAAGTGAATGAGAACCTTAACTTTTTAGCGGCATCACAGAGTAAAGATAAAACGGTACTTAGCTCTGAAAAAGTTCAAAAGCTTATTGCTGATCTTAAAAATGAGTTTGATTATGTTGTATTGGACTCACCTGCAGGAATTGAGAGTGGTTTTGAACATACCATAGAGTTTGCCGATGCAGCGATTGTGGTGGTTAACCCTGAAGTCTCTTCAATTCGTGATGCCGACAGAGCGATTGGTATTTTAGATTCTAAATCTCAAAAAGTTAAAGATGGTGGAGAGGTTGCTAAGTATTTGATTATCAACCGTATTGCTGCTGATATGGTACAGAGTGGTGAGATGCTTCGGAGTGAAGATATTTTAGATATTTTGAGTATTAAACTGGTAGGAAAAGTTCCTGAAGATAGAGGAGTGATTGATGCCTCTAACCAAGGGAAACCTATTATCTTAGATAAAAAATCTATAGCAGGTCAAGCCTATGTCCGAATATCAGCACGACTTTGTGGAAAGAAAGTTGATATGAAAGATGTTGAGATTAGTGATGCTGGTCTCTTTAAAAAATTAGCTGGGATGTTTAAGTAATGTTGTTTGATTGGTTTAATAAGAAAAAAAGTGCATCGGTGGCTAGAGATAGATTGACAATTGCTATTATGTCAGATAGAGATAGTACGAGTGATTTACCTTTTATGGATGATATGAAAACAGAGATTGTTGGTGTGGTTAAAAAATATGTTGGTGTTAGAGCCGTTGAGATTAGAAAAGAGGTTGAGGGTGAGATAGAAGCACTCTCTATTGATGTGCAACTGGAACCTAAATAGAGGGCTAATCTTTTAGCCCTCTTGCAAAACTCATTTGGAATCGGAGACTTTAGTCCCGAATATTACGAGGCTGAAGCCATTGGTTCCTAGTTTTACTATGCAATAACTTCAGGAATTCTAATAGTTTGACCTGGATAGATAAGGTCTGCATCTTTAATAACTTCGATGTTAGCATCAACAATATGTGTGTATTTACTTCCATCATCATAGAACTTCTGAGCGATTCCCCATAGTGTATCACCTTTTACGATGCTGTAGAAAATCTCTTCAGGAATGGTGATTGGTTCAGCATCAGGTTCCGTACTACTAGCAATCATCTCCATGGTTACGAGTTGGTCAGCATTTACTTGTGCAATACCCTCTACATTTCCTGCTATAAGAATAGCTTTTTCTCTGGTCGCAAAATCTTTAGCGACACCTGCTAAAAGAACAGAGTCCTCATTTACTTCAACTACGAGACCATCAACTGGTAACTCTTCAAAACTATCTTCAATCTCTTTTTTAATCGCTTCAGCATCGTTACCCATACCTAAAAGAGATTTACCTGCATTGGTTACAAAATCAAAAAAACCCATGTTGTCTTCCTTTTTTACTTAAAATGTTACAGATTATTATAATCTAATAATCTTAACTCTCTTTTAAAATACGAGGTAAGGTAATCCCTGTTTGACTCTGGTATTTTCCTTTTCTATCACTGTAGGTTGTCTCACACTGTTCATCTCCCTCTAAAAAGAGAACCTGTGCGATTCCTTCATTGGCATAGATTTTAGCTGGGAGGGGAGTTGTGTTAGATATTTCGATGGTAATATGCCCCTCAAACCCTGGTTCAAATGGGGTAACATTAACAATAATACCACATCGTGCGTAAGTACTTTTCCCTAGACAGATAGCCAGTGTATCACTGGGCATTTTAAAGTATTCGATGGTTCTAGCCAAAGCAAAAGAGTTAGGAGGAACGATACAGACATCACCTTTAAAGTCTACTACATTGTTGTTGTCAAAATCTTTGGGGTCGACTACTTGAGCATTAATATTGGTAAAAATTTTAAATTCATCACTGACGCGAATATCATATCCATAAGAGCTAAGTCCATAAGAGACCACACCTTCTCCAACTAATCCTTCACAAAATGGTGCTATCATTTTGTCATTGAGTGACTTCTCTCTTATCCATTTATCTGACTTCAGACCCATAAAAACCCTTTACATATTATTTATTTCGGCATTATATCACAGAAGAGTAAGAAGATAAGTAAAACTTAATTCTCTATTAAATATAATATTTAT
>JAHZJZ010000351.1 GCA_022600655.1 Campylobacterota bacterium
AGAGAAGTATCTAAAACACAGTCAAGATATTACGAGAATTTCTCATTTGCTTAGAACAGCTTGGTTTTATAATAGAGAGTCTCCTCGTAAAGCATTACAGGACAGTAGTTTTAGCTATTGGTTGAACTACAAAGGTACTCTTTTTGAGTATCAAAATATCTTAATGATGGTTGAGCGTAAAACAAAAAATGAAGAGATAAAATCAGATATTAAAAGATTAAGAGAGTTGACACATAAGTTAGCAAACCTTGAACAAAACAGTATCAAAAGAGTAAAAGTAAAAGGTTATAAACAACAAATCAAGCTGATAGAAGAGGAGATACGTACAATCCAAATCCGTTTGAGTCAAAAAAATAAAGAGTTTCAGGGGTTATTAGGATTAGAAACCATTAGTTCTGAAGAGATAGTATCATCACTGGCTCCTACTCAACTCTATATAGACTTTGTACGAGCTGATAATAACTACTATATTTTTACAATAGATAGCAGTAATCAAACAACTTTTAAACAGATAAGTGAAGAAGATAGTGTTCTGTTAGAAGCGAATATTGAAAAATTTAGAGTTAATAATCAAGAGATGGTTAAAACTATTCAACGAGAAAATGCAACAGATGATGAATTGAAACTAGATAAAAACCAAGCAAAAAAGATTAAACAACATCTTTTCGTTCAAGTGAAACCCATAGTGGAAAATCTTTATAATATATTGATAAAAAAATACCTATTACAAGAGTTGAAAGATAAAGACTCTATGATTATATCCCCTGATGGAATGCTAAACTTTTTACCCTTTGAGGCTCTACATAACGATAAAAAATATTTGATAGAGAGTTATAAAATAAACTATATCTCATCAGGAAGAGAATATATAAGACAGAGTAGACGGGAGTATCAAAATACATCTTCAAAAGTTGTGATTTTTGGAACACCAAATTTTGAATTTGGAATAAAAAATGCTAAAGATGAATCTTCACCGTTTGAAAAAAGAAGATTTGAAGATTTAAATAGTAGTAGAGAGATAAAAATTATTCAAAGTTACTATAAAAATGTTGATGTTTATGAGGGAAATAACTCAACAGTTACAAATCTTATGAAGATTAGAAACCCAAAAATACTACACCTCTCTACACATGGGTTCTTTCATGATGATAAAAGTATTTTAAATCCTATGCGTCGTTCTGGACTGGCTTTAACTTCAGGAAATAAGGCTGAGTTTGAAGGAGATATGAGTGGATTAGTTACAGCTTTGAAACTCTCTAGTTTGGAACTATATAATACCGAGTTAGTCGTCTTATCAGCATGTGAAACAGGGTTAGGAAAGATTCGTAATGCTGAGGGAGTAATAGGATTACCTAAAGCCTTTATCCAAGCAGGAGCTAAAAAGGTGATTATGAGTCTATGGAGTGTAAGTGAACAGAAAACAGCTACACTGATGGAGCATTTTTATGCTCATGTGGCTAAAGGTGAAGATTATGCTACTGCACTACGCAGTGCTAAACTTAAAATGATAGGGGAACATCCATTTTATTGGAGTGCTTTTATTATGAGTGGGATATAATTTAAGTTCATCATTTTTAGAAAGGGACACAATGAAAAATCAACGAATTAAATTTATATTAGCAAACCTTCTTTTAACTACAGGCATCGCTATGGCGACTAATCCCTTAGTTGCATTGGGAGACAAACCTGTAGATGAGGGACAGAAAAATGTTCATAAAGAAGACAGAATCAAAGGTTCAACTCTAATTTCCAATAAGTTTAAATCGGAAACGATGTCACTGGCTAAAGAGAATGGTAAAATCTTCAAAATTACGCTCAAAAAAGCATCTCATACACCTATCACCTGTAAAGTCATAAGAGACAATCATGAAATTATAAATGTTCAAGGAACAACAAGAACGATTGTATTTGATATTGATACTTCTCTGCTGAAAGTTGATGATAATATTACGATTACAAATAGGTATAAGGCTATTGGAGAGATTTTAGTTAAGGAGTAGACTTCGATTCTAGCCTTACTAAAATAGTAAGGGCTAGAGAAGTAGAGCCGTTATTAACGGCTTGTTTTCTTGGTTTCACTATAGCTTTGTGGCTTTTTGTGAACCTGAATATAACTTTCACTTAATCCATCAAAAATATCATTTTCAATGACATCCGTTTTGTAGGTTTTTGTGTCTGTTTTTTTACTCATTTTTGAAGTTACTGTGGTTGTTTGAGTAGTACCTTCTATAATCGAGAGGTTATCAACTATCCAACCTCTAAAACCATTGTATAGATGATCTTGTGTACTGAAAGCAAATTGGATACGAATATTTTTACCAACATATTCAGATAAGTCTAACTCTTCTAAAACCCAAACTGGCTTACGGTTGAATCCACCTGAACTAAATCCTTTATGTTCTCGGTCATCATCATTGGGGTCAACATGTGGATTTAGACGTTTAACCGTAGTAAAGGCACCATCATCTATAGAAATTTTAATATACATGAGGTCATAGCCATTTTCATTAGGGTTGACAGCCTCTATCTCCCACCAAGTTTTAAAACGTAAGATAGGTTGTGTCGTATTGTTTAAGTCAATCGTCGGTGAGGTAAGTTTACCATAATGTTCTAAGGTTGATGTTCCTCCACTTTTTAATGCGTCATCATCTGTTTGTGTTAAGATAAATGAACCTGTATCTGCTTTTCCATACCACATCGCATATGAACCCTCATCTGCCTTAGGTAAGTAGGCATGGTCTGTTGTCTCATCAGGAGGAAGTGAGGAGAATCCATCATCAACAAATGTATTGAAAAGTGTTGATTCAAAATCTTGAACATGCCACATTCCTGTACTGTTCCAGTCACTTGAATTGTTTTCAAAACTAGTAGTATAAATCACACTAGCAAGAGGTATCTCTTTTTTAACCAGTGTAAAGCTTTCAGTACGCTCTTGACCTGATAGTACAATGACTTGCTCTTTTACTAAGGTATCATAGCCAGAAGCAGATACTTCTAAGATAAATGATGCAATTGAATCTCCATCACTATCTACTTTTGAGATATTTGAGATAGTATATAGACCACTGTTATCAGTTTGTGCAGTGGCAAAAAATCCATTGGTCTGTTCACCACCAGAGATTCTAATCGTTGCATCTGGAATGGCAGTACCATTTATATCAATGATTTTACCACTTAATGAACCCACTTCTCCTGTAGCTGTGGAGGTCATATTTAGATTAATTTTTGTATTTTGTGTCGGCTCTGCATTAACAGTAAAGGTGTTAGTAGCATCTTTATAATCACTAAGTTCACCATAAATTTTATAGGTTTCTGGTTTTAAGTAGAGTATAACGGTTCCATTACTGTCAGTCATACCCGTGTGTGTAATAGGCACTCCATTACTAGGTTCAAGCGTAACAGCAACATTCTCCATAGCTTGAAGGGTAACGGTATCTTGTGCATGAACCTGTATGGTTGAGTAGTTAAATAGATACTCAAAATTTGCTACACTCTCTAAATTACTTGTGGAGTTTTTTAATGTAACACTTGTAACCAGTTTATGCCAAGGGGTAGTGGTATCGAGCATTGGTTCAGCTACATCTCCTGTCACGGACATTGCATTAACCATGCTCCATGTTGCTCCACTATCTGCTGATGAGTAGAGTTCCCACTCTATGCCTGTAACCTCTAGTTCTTCATCTATCGAAGTAAATAGAACTTTAGCTTGAGGTGAAAAAGGGTTGACAATCATATCTGTAGCCATTACCTTACTGTTAATAATTTGTTGAGCTTTCTCTAAAGCTTTTGCTGCATTTAGTATAGGAATAGGATCTTTTAGTGTTTCTGTGCTTGTATTGTACGGTGAGATATATCTTTGTGTAACAAATTCAGTTGCTGAATTGATTAAAATCTCTTTAACCTCTTTAGCTGTAAAACTAGGATAGAGAGAGTATATTAGTGAAGCCACACCTGTTACTACGGGAGCTGCAGCTGATGTCCCTACAAAGCCACTGAGTCCACTACCATAATTTGAACCTGTATAGTATGAGCCACTTGATTTTAGACTTTTATATGAAGTTGGTGCAGCTATGTCAATAGAGACACCGTAGTTACTATAGTAGACCAATCGTTTATCACTTTTCATGGCGGCAGTGAAAATAACATTGTTTCGCTTACTAAGGTCTCCTTGATCATCGTAGTGCAATGCTGGACTATGGTGACGACCATCTACTCCAAAAATATCATCTGCATTACCTCTACCATTACCTATTCCATTTCCTGCAGACCATACAAAGAGTTGGTTAAGTTTGTCATTAACCAGTTTAACATAGCTTCGTGTTAATGAAAGTGTCTGTTGATTTCTTTCTGCAACACTTGTTGAATCACTAGGATCAAATGTTTCAGGAAGGTAGCCTGTTAATGCCCATGAGTTATTTACAACCTTGACCTTTTGTTCTTTAATAACGGCTTTTAAATTAGTCTGACCATTGTCACCTAAAACCATCTTAGAGATCCAGTTAATACCAGATATGCCTAGTCCATTGTTTGTTACTGCACCTATTGCTCCTGCTACTCCATTTCCATGATCACTAATATCGGTTGTAAGAAGAGAAGTAAAACGATTTTTAAGTTCACTGTGTTGAGTATCATATCCACTATCAGAGACACCTACATAGATTTCAGAATTTCCTGTAGTGATTCCCCATGCTGTGGTAGCATTAATCTCTTCTAAATGCCAATTATCTCCCCCATCATTAAATGCACTTCCATCACTAGGTATTATGGGCTGTTCATCTCTAAGGGCATTTTCACCTTCATGAATTCGATTGTCTACTCCTGATATACCTTTTTCTAACTTTAATTGCTCAAGCTCTTCGAGTGTCTCAATATCTGCTTCGTTATATTCAATTAAGACACCATTCTCTTCATCGTAACCCACAACAGTTAAAGAGCTATAGTGTGCGATAATAGCAAGAATTTCATCTTCTGAGAGAGATTTTGAGTAGACCCATGACTGATTAGTAACAATACCAATTTTTTCATTAACAGTAACATTTCCATCGTCTCCTTTGATTTTTGACTCTTCATAATCAAAAAGAGGAGTAATCGTAAAGGTTAATGTCTTTTCTGTTTGATTTAAGTTTGACTTTACAACAACTTCATACTCTCCAATCTCTACAGGAGTAAATCGAATACTTTTATTGTCTGTTGCTTGGTTAAGTGAAAGATTAACATCGGATAGCTTGTGAGTAACACGCCAATGAATATCACTTAGGCTGCTTTCTGTTAAGAGTGAAACAAGAACTTCTTGGTTCTGAACAGGTGTTTTACTGTAGGTAATAGGGATAGCTGTTAAACTAGGAGTTGAAGAGCTTGTAGATGAGCTATAGTTATTAGAGGCGGTTTCAACTTCTACGCCTAAACTTCCTTGTAAATGTTCTATCGCATCGGTTTCATTTACAAACTCTTTACCTAAGTTCTGAACTAAAGATTTAATGCTATTTTCACTTAAGTCCTTAAATGTTTGGGATGTTGTGAACTGTTCTCTAATCTCTTGTGTAATTTCAATATTGGTAGAGATAACTCCATCATTATCGATTGATTGTAAAAATCGTGTCAAGAGTTTTAATGTTGTATCTGTGAAGTCAGTTCTAGGTAGTCCTAAAAGGTCTTGAGGATAGACTTTACTATCTTCCGTCAAAGTTGTGAGTGTTCCAAGTGTTAAGTTACCCAGTTTAAAAGTAACAGGTAGGTTACTACACTCAAACTTACCATCGCTGTCTGTAAGGGCTTCAATATCATCGCAAAGATAGCTCACCCCTTTAATTGGAGAGTCAACGAGGTAACCAATCTGTTTTTTCTCAACAGTTATATTTTCCTCTTCACTCTCTTGAGCTATTTCTATCTCTTCGTTATGATATGAAGTAGTGTTTTCCTCTATCTCTTCAGGTACGGACAATGTAGTTGCATTTTTTTCATCTTGACTACCTCCACTACCACACCCTGTTAGTGTCAATAAAAAGATTGTA
>JAHZJZ010000025.1 GCA_022600655.1 Campylobacterota bacterium
ATTAACGCTTTTGTCAAATCAAGATAAAAGATGCAAACGTGTAAAAGCAGACAAAGTTGTGCTGTTTAACTCTAAATTTAGAAGCGTTATTAAAAAAGAGGTTGTAGCAGAGACTGTACCTCACTACAATGAGATGGCTTTGGGTGATTTTACCATAGAGAGTGAAGATAGTGACTTGGTTGACGCATTTAATAAAATCAAAAACTCTATAGAGCAACAATGTCAAAAGCTTTAACCTTACCCTTTTTCATTAAGTCTAAAATTATAATCTATTTTTTCACTGTTTTTTATGCGTTGCAGTGGGAGGTGATAGAGTTTTTTCTAAGGTTTGTTTTGATTAAATATCTTTAAAATTTCAATACAATCTTTTTTAAAATTCACCTCATACACCACAGTATAGCTCTTAAAAGTCATATCTCTAATATTTTTGTCATTGAAGTAAAAAGAGGGTCTGTATTTAAATGGATTGTCAGGTATCTCATTAATAGATAATTTTAATTCATTTTTGAAATTCAAACTTGCAGAGGGTTTATCCTTGGCAATGTATGCCAAAATATCTTTTAACTCATTTTTAAATGTGGGATTATGAACTATTTTCATTTTACCAAAGTTTCTACAAAATTGTCTATATCATCCCAAAAATCATCGTTGGAAATCATTTGAATTTTGCCTAGTTTTATCTCATCTCTAATCCTATAAAGCTCTCTTTGTCGTCTGTAGAAATAAGGGTCATGCTCAAGATTATAATCTTTTTCTATATGAATACTCTCTTGTCTATTCTGTACAAAATTTAAAAACTCCTGCATAAAACTATCTTGGACTTGAACGGTTAGAGTCTGCATGGTTAATCCTTTTGCTAATTTTATTGATTATAGCATAAAATGTATAAAGATGTTTTTGTAGCTTTTTTGAAATGATATTCATTATTAATAAATATTCTACTACTTACTTTTTAAACATGCTAAAATAACACTTATGTTAAAAGAGCTAATCCTAAAAACCATACAAAACCTACCTAACCAAGCTGGTGTCTACCAATACTTTGATGAGAGCAATCGACTTCTCTATGTTGGAAAAGCGAAAAATCTTAAAAATCGTGTTAAAAGCTACTGGCGTTTTACACCTGAGTTTCGGGCTAATCCTAATGTCGGTGTGCGAATTTCAAGGATGCTTGAACAAGCTGTCAAAGTGGACTATCTTATTGTTGATAGTGAAGCTGATGCCCTGATTTTAGAAAATTCACTCATTAAACAGCTTAAACCTAAATATAATATTTTGCTTCGTGATGATAAGACCTACCCTTATATTTATATTGATGAGTCACAAGATTTTCCTCGCTTTGAGATTACACGAAGGGTGGTTAAAGGTAAAAATATCTCCTATTATGGACCTTTCCCTAATGGGGGAAAAGTGCTACTTGATACCCTTTATGAAGTCTTTCCTCTTGTACAGAAAAAGTCCTGTTTAAGAGAAGGTAAAGCCTGTCTTTTTCATCAGATAAAAAAATGTTTGGCTCCTTGTGAGGGAAAAGTAACGATTGAAGCGTATCAAAAGATTATTAGTAGTGTTAAAGAAGCCATTGTCAAACGTTCTATTTTAACAGAGGTATTGACAGAGCGAATGATGGAACTAGCCCTCAGCGAACGATATGAAGAGGCAGCCACACTGCGTGATAACATTAAGACCATAGAATCCCTTACCATCAACTCAAATCTTGACTTAGCAAAACAAGAAAATCTGGATATCTTTGCCATTGTAAACGCCGAAGAGCGTGGGGTTATTATTAAGCTTTTTATGCGTAATGGGAAGATTATCTCTTCAGATTTTTCTATTTTTAGAGGTTCAGAGATTTTTGACCAAGATGAAGCCTATAAACAAGCTCTTTTAGAGTTTTATACCTATGAAACCCCTCATATTGCCAAAACGGTGTTAGTTGCCCACTCTTTTGAAGACCAAGAGAAAATAGCCCAACTGCTTAGTAAACGATTTACAACAAAAATAGAGATTAATAATCCTAAACGTGGTTCTAAAGCAAAACTCATTCAATTGGCTATTGATAATGCACATGAGATATTAAAACTTGAAGCCAACAAAGAAAAAACAGAGATTGAAGAGAAGATTTATAAACTTTTTGAATTAGATACCGTACCTTATAGAGTTGAATGTTTTGACAACTCACATATGATGGGAGTTGCAACAGTTGGTGCCATGGTAGTGTGGGATGAAAACAGCTGGGATAAAAGCTCCTACAGACGTTATGAACTTCAAGCCAAAGATGAGTACCATCAGATGCAAGAGATGCTATCAAGACGTATTGCTGATTTTGGTGAAAACTCTCCACCTGACTTGTGGGTACTAGATGGTGGAGAGACACTTTTAAAACTGGCTTTAAGACTACTTCAAGAGGCTGGTGTGAGTTTAGATGTCATCGCTATAGCCAAAGAGAAACTGGATGCTAAAGCCCACCGTTCCAAAGGTGCGGCTAAAGACATTGTTCATAATAAAACCTCACAATTTGAACTCAAAACGACAGATAAACGACTTCAATGGGTACAACGTCTGCGTGATGAAGCACACCGTTTTGCTATTACTTATCATCAAAATAAAAAGCGTAAAGATGATAATAAAAGTTCACTTTTAGAAAAAAAGGGAATTGGACCTGCAACCATTAAAAAACTACTCAACTATTTTGGTACATTTGAAGCGATAAACAGTGCAACATTTGAAGAAATTTCAGTTGCAAGTAGCAAAAAAATTGCTAAAATACTAAAAACATAAATTGTTAAAAAATAAT
>JAHZJZ010000352.1 GCA_022600655.1 Campylobacterota bacterium
AAAACTGGACTATAACATTAGCACTGATCAAGTAGATAATAAACAAAATTATAATGAAATTAATACCACAAAAGGAACTCCTCTAAGTCTTAAACGTATTGTTGCTTACAACAATAATCCATTTGATAGCACAAACTTAGAAAACTCAACCCATTTATCTAATGAGCTTACAATCGCATCAACACAATTTTTAGATATCAATGAGGGAAACAGTAGTATTAAGATTTTATATAATCTAGAAAAGAACTTCAATGAAACCACTAACCCTGTACGTATTGTCCATAATGAACTAAATGCCTCTTCTATTTTGTCTATTGCCAATGCAGAGGGAGGTGTAAAAGTACCGATAAAAACAAATACATCTGGAAACTTTGATATTAACAATACCAAAACATTTTACTTTACTAAAGTGTCATCAGATTCAGAAAACTATCCGATTACACTAGAAAAGTCATACCCAACACCACTAAGCGTCTCTATTTTTTGTGATAAGAGTCGAGTATGGTGTAATGAGATGATAGACTCTACTGTAGGGCGTAACAGTGCCATTACTCAAGAGGGATGGTATACAGCCATACAACATGATAGCACCCAAGATGGTAAGGTACAAAGCTTCACCTCAACCACTGCTACGGTCTCACCTACTGCAAACAGTTTAGCAAATTTCAATGAAGGTAGAGCAGGAAGAATCGATAGTATTAAAACCCAATATAATGGTTTTGAAAACACTAGAGTTGAAGTGATAGTAGATGAGTGGTTACGATACCATGAAAACATAGACCAAAATGGTACACCTTTTTGGCATAACATTTTTAAAACTCAACAGGGAACCATTACGGGTATAGGAGAGACAGGTAGTGTTACAGAAATAAAAGCAAATGTGAAGTCATCAGGAAAAATGGACTGGTAATTCTTAATCTTAACTTAATCTTAAATAAAATATTAAGTTAATTTTATAAAAAATTCCTTATGTTAATAACTAATATTATATAATTAGATTAGTTTAAGGAGTCAACATGAACTATTTATTACCGTTAACACTTATCGTGTTCATAAATTCACTGGGCTTAAATGCCCAAGAGTGTACCCCCGTACCACTAAGTATGGAAGTACAAGTATCAAGCAGCAATGATGATGCTGAAGAGAGTCAAAGTGGTTCTATGTACCGTAATAGCTCTGACTTAGAGATGACTACAGACTCAAAAGAGCAAACCGTAGGTATACGCTTTCAAAACCTATTTATCCCTTCTGATGCGACCATTAGCAAAGCTTACATTCAATTCTCTGTTGATGAGACCAGCTCATATAGTACTCGGCTCAGTATACATGGAGAAGATGTTGACCATGCCAATGAGTTTTCAAGTTCAAAGTATAATATAAGCAGAAGAGTTAAAACAACTGCCTCTGCCACTTGGTCACCTTTGGCTTGGAATACCAAACATGAACAAGGAGTAAAACAGCAAACCTCAGATTTAACCTCTATTGTTCAAGAGGTGATTGACAGAGAGGGTTGGCAGAGTGGTAATGCCATGAGTTTTATTATCTCAGGGACAGGGAAAAGAGTCGCTGAGTCGTATGATGGAGAGAGTGATGAAGCACCTATATTGCATATAGAGTATAACGCTTGTCCAAATTCAAATACCAATACAACAGCCATGTGTTATGCCCTAACTGATAATAGTAGCAAACTCTATAAAGTCTCGATGAGTCCAGATGGAAGTACTTTACCTACACCCATAACCATGAATATCTCTAAAACATTTAACGGAGAGGGTTCTGCTTATAGAGCAACCAACAACCAGCTATATGCATTTAAAGCCTCAGGAGACGATAGAGGACCTAGTGATTTGTACGCTATAGATATAGAGAGTGGAACCATTAGTACTGTTAAAAGTTCTATTATTTCAGGAGCTGTTGATGGTGCAGAGTTTTACTATGACCCTTCCCTAGACAAAGAGATTTTATATATACTCAGTGGTGAAAGTCGTTCAAAACTATATGCTTTCTATGCTGATACATGGGAACCATTAAACAGTTACCCTAAAGATTTAAATGGAGACACCAAAGGTCTCTCTAGTTTGGCAATTGATCCCATAACAGGTGCCATGTATGGAGTTGATGACTATAACTATGATAATAAAAATCCAAAAATCTATAAGATTAATTTGCAGACAGCAGAAACTACTTTTATCGTACAGACAAAGAGTCGGGTTGATGCTGAAGGGTTAGCTTATGCTAGTGATGGGAACCTCTATCTTGAAGATGAACGATACTTGAATGGTAGAAAAATCTATAAAGTTGATTTAGCAACAGGTAACTTAACTCCTGCTGCCAACCTTGGAGGTTCTGGTGATGTTGAGGGTATCTCATGTAATGGTACACAAATCGCCATAGAAAATCCATCCATAGAGATTGATAATAATCAAACGCTAGAAGGAGACCTTGGCAATAAAACTTTAACTTTTAGTGTTACTCTTAGTAAACCTGCTCCTAGAGATGTTTCATTTAGCTACACCTTAAATGATAAAACAGCAACCAATGGTGTTGATTATCAAGAAGATACTCCAGCAGTAGGCGAAGTGATAACCATACCTAAAGATGCAAACAGTACGACCATTAGCGTAAAAATCTTAGGTGATACTATAGTGGAGAACAACGAAACATTTGAGATTCAATTAACCGATATAGAAAATGCCATCTATCAACCTGAAAGTATCGTGGCTGTAGGTACAGTTATTGATGATGATACTAAACCGTTAACCTTGGTAGCAGAGTATAGGTTTGATGATTGTGAGTGGAACAGTAGCACTGGTGAGGTCAAAGACCATAGTGGAGTTTACGGTGATGGTACTGCACATAGTGTCGACATTATCAAAGATGGTGTGGTGGGTCGAAGTAGTCATTTTGACAGTCGTGGAGAACATATTGAGATTCCCCATAATCCTAACATCGCTTTAAATGACAACCTATCGATTTCACTTTGGATAAAACCTGAAACATTTACTAAAACATTTCAATCACTACTGAGTAAAAAGGCAACCAAAGAGCTTGACCTGCAGATTAAAAAAGGTTATCTCTATTTTCGTCATCAAGGCAAAAAATTTGGTCACCAAACTGCCCAATTAACACAGACCAATCAATGGTACCATATAGCAGTTATTAGAGACATGGATACACAACTTGTTAAATACTACATCAACGCAAACAAAGTTTTTGAAGAGAGCTTTAAAAGTAAAACTATTAAAAGTAGTACCAACAGCATAACCATTGGTAAATCTAATGGTAACGCTCACCCTTTTACAGGGGCTATAGATGAGCTTAAAATTTTTACAACCGTTATATCAGAGAGTGATATTCAAAAAATATATACAAATGAACTTAGTGGACTCAACTGGGATGGAAGCCTAAGAGGTGAGATAACCTGTGCTGAAACCCCTCCAAATCTACGCATAGATAATGTATCAAAAAAAGAGGGAAATGATGGAGAGACAACAGAATTTACCTTTACTGTCTCACTGGACAAACCAGCTTCAACACTTAGTTATTTGGTACAGGCAGGATTCTACTTTACGCTAAATGATGGAACAGCCCAATGGAGTGATGCTGACTATGGAAAAAATGTCAAAGTTGATGGTGCTGTCATACAAGAGAACGGTTTCATTCTTGTTAAACCAACTACCAAAGAGATAAAAATTACCGTAGAGGTACTTGGTGATAATAAGGTAGAACCAAATGAGAACTTTTACCTTGAACTCTATGCACCTAAGTTTATAGGTATTGAAAAAAACATAGGTATAGGAACCATCATCAATGATGATGCACCAAACTTTAATGTTGAACGAACCAACAGTTTTAAAGATAAAACACAAGCAGAAAAAGAGCTGTTTTATACACAAATATCTGGTCGAGACTTTGATTATGCTGTTGTCTCTTATGATGAAAGTACCACAAACCCTAAAGAACAAGCTTTAGAAAACAGTACATTAAAAATTGAGCTTATAGACAACAATAGCACTCTGCCTAGTGAAGTACTCTACTCACACTATATCTATATTAAAGATTTACAAAGTAGGTTTGATGTTATTTCAACAGATGATTTAAAGATAGGCAGAGCCACACGAAATGCCATTTTTAGAGTCTCATACCTTGTTGATGAAAATGGCTCTATGGTAAAAGGTCAATATAACGATGAAGTAAACTACAATGCAACCAAAGCGTTAAACAGTGAAATAAGCCTTAATGCAAAAGATAATTTTGCCATAAGACCTGCTAGTTTCCGTATGGAGATACGAGATAATAATGTCTCCTATATAGACAACAGTAGCAAAGCAAAAGAGCCTATAGACTTAGCCGCTGAGTATGAGTATGAGCTTACAGCTAAAGCAACATCGGCAGGTACAGAGCAGAGTGTCCAGAACTACACGGTTAAAGACTCTAAAGAGCTTAATGCCCAACTTATATTTACTCAAAAGAAAAACAAAAACTGTAGCAGTATAGATGATGCCCAACTCAGTGAAAGATTTAACTATAGCTTTGAAAATGGGATTATGAAAAATGGAAAAGTTGCTCATAACAATGTAGGAACTTATAACTTAACTATAAGTGATGAGCAGTGGACATCCCAAGATCAAAACTTAAATGACAATCTAGCAGGATGTATTAAAAACAGTGGGGCTATCTCTTCAAATGCTAATGAGAAATCAGGATGTAATATTGTCTCAAATACAGATACGACACACCATGATATTGAAATAGATTTTCAAGCATATGAGTTTAATTTAGATAACAGCTCTATAGATAACAGACCTAGTAATGGACAGAACTTTGTCTATATGAGTGATTTAGATATTAGCCAAGATATTGGCATGATAATCAAGAGTGATATCATTGCCCAAGGGAAAGAGCATACACCTCTCACCAACTTTACAAAAGGGTGTTTTGCTAAAGATGTAACTCTCTTTTTAGATTACAATATCACAACACCTGAGTATAATCAGACCCTTACCTATGATGAACTCAACACCACAAAAGGAACTCCTGTTGGCTTTAAACGAGTGGTGACCTATAATGATGAAGAGTTTAATGCAAAAGATGTCACCTCAACCCACTTAGACAACCGTATACCCTTAACATCAGATATGTTTTTAGATGCCAATGAGGGAAAAAGTAAAGTTGCTGTTCTCTATAACATCAATAAAAACCTAAGTGAAACCACCAATCCAATTAGAGTCGGGTTTAAAGCCCTTGATATTAACTCAACTGATGCCATTTCAAAAGTAATGAACCAAGATAGAGTTGCTATTAAAACTGAAAATACGGGTCAAGTAAACGATACCCGAACCTTCTATTTTAGTCAAGTTGCATCAGACTATGAGAACTATCCTGATGA
>JAHZJZ010000026.1 GCA_022600655.1 Campylobacterota bacterium
ACATTTTTGGATAATCTGTATCTTCGGTTAACTTATTATCTTTTTGTTGCTCTTCTTCTCCAAACATGCGTAATTATAGCATAGGAGGAGTTAACTGACTACCCTGTTATGGGGAAAATTATCTCAATAGAGATTAGACACTCAAAACCAATAGAGCATCCCTATAAATAGGTTCATCTATAAATCCATACTCCTCATCCATAAAGCCATTTTCACCCTCTAGTGCAGAAGCTTCAAAAACTTTTTTAATATGCTTAGCACGTATTATCGCTTTATTATCGGGTTTAAATACTTCATTGGCAATTTCAACTTGAAGAGGTCCCATACAAGCTTTGGTGGTAAATCCCATCTTTTTTTCTAATTCACACCATTTTTTAAAACCACTTGTATCATTGTACTCTTGGAACATGAATGAGATTGGATTTACTCCAACTATTTTGGCATCGACTAAAAATTTACTCAGTATATAATGTATGGTTGGGTTGTCATGAACTACCAAAGATTGAGGGAGTCCTAGTGAGGTTAAAAGGTCAAGTATTCCAATATTTGCTGTAGTAAATCTATCGATATCAGAAAAAGTAGCCAAATTATGAAACGCCTCTTTGGTCTCTAGTGAGATATGTATCTCTTTTTCACTGTTAAGTAATCTATCTATCGCAGAAATCTCTCCTCTATTTTTAATTTTAGGTACACGAACAGCATCGAAAGCAAATTCATTTAAAAACTCTATCTCTTCTCTTCCCCCTTCATCTAAGGGATTGGTACGGACAATAATAAAACTTTTTGACTCTTTTAGGTGTGACAAGAATAGGGCAATATTATAGAGAGCCTCTTTTTTACGAGAAGGGGCAATGGCATCTTCTAAATTTAGGGTAATCATATCAGCCTCTAAGTTATCTATACGATTTAAATGTTTTAATCTTAGGGGGTTTAACATCATATTGGAGCGATAGAGTTTTTTAAGAGCAGGGGCTTTTCTCTTTTCTCCTAAGTGCTTTAATCGCTCTTCAATAGAGAGTTTTTTTATAAAGTCAAGTGAATCAAATATCATTTTTATTCTCATTTTACTAATTTTTAACTACAATGATATCAAAATATAAGGAATAAAATGAAAAAAATAGTTATTGCATCACTTATCTTAGCCTTGCCATTGGTTGCTATGTCGAAAAAAGTACATTATTATGAAGAGGCGACTCAAGCTTGTCCAGCGTTTAATAATATGAAACATACTACGAATACCAATGGAGTTAAATTAGAAATAGGTAAAGAGTATAGAGTAGTTGAGCAAAAAAAAGGTCAAATATTAACGATTATAGAGGGTGAGAGAGTTGCTCAAAGGTGGGTTGATGAGAGCTGTTTTAAGCCACAAACTCTAGGTAGTCAAATTGTGAATGGTCTCAATAAAAAGAGTAGTACCACAAAAGTAACCAGCAAACAAAATCTCTTAGCTATCTCTTGGCAAAATGCCTTTTGTCAAACCCATCAGTATAAAAAAGAGTGTAAAAATATGAGTCGTAAAGATTTTGGGGCTTCAAACTTTGTACTGCATGGACTCTGGCCACAACCTAGAAATAATCAGTACTGTAAAGTGGGTAAAAAAGAGATAGGTATGGATAAAAACAAGCAGTGGCACAGACTTAGTAGACTTGACTTGGATTCAGATACCAGAACAAAACTCTCTAAACTTATGCCAGGATATCACTCTAACCTTCACCGTCATGAGTGGATAAAACATGGAACCTGTTATGGAACCAATGCAGATGTATATTATGATGATTCGATGAGTCTGTTAACACAGGTTAATGAATCTAAAGTACAGGAGTTTTTTGCAAAAAACATAGGTCAAAAAATCTCACTGAAAGAGCTACGTAAAGTTTTTGATAAAGAGTTTGGTAAGGGAGCAGGAGAGCATGTTACCATGAACTGTAAAAGTGGTCTGATTACTGAACTTTGGCTTCATATAGGTAGTGGAAGTGATAGGTTAGAAAAACTATTACAAGAAGGAGAAACACCTAAAAGTAGATGTTTTAAAGGAAAGGTAGATGCAGTTGGATATTAATCGCAACTATATCTAAAACTATCATCAAGGTCTAAAGGCAACACTAAAGTTTGTATTTTTAGCTCTTGTGACTTTTGACACATTTCATCTCTTGCACCATTTTTATTATTGACATATCGCTCAGCATATTCGGTGTTAAATACAGGTTTATCAGCATCTATAAAAGGTTGCATAAGCTCACACTCATTATAGAAGTGACACTGCTCATTAACAGCAAAATCAAAATAGGGTTCTAAGGCTTCAATCTGATTTAAATCATTTTTAAGACCAATGCTTAAATTTCTATCATGAGCCTCTTGAGCAATAAATTTGTTATAGGTCAATTGGTCATTTGAACTAAGCGAAAAGCCACTACTATTGGTGTAGCCATCCATATTATCAGGCTCTACACCATCACACCCTTTCTCTTTGGCTAAGTCAAGACGTGTTGTCATGATACTTTGTAGTTTTTCACTACGTATATCTAACCACTGCTCATCTTCCCATCCATCTAGTGTATCTCCTAGAACCTCAGTTGGAAAAGTGTTAGCATCTTCTCTCCAATTTTCATAACTACCAGCTGAAAAGTAGCAGATGACTTTTTTCCCATCATTTTGCAAAGAGGCTATAAGCTCTTTTGATGAATCAAAAAGGTCAATATCATAAAGTTGAACGTCGTAAGAGGTGTTAAGTGTATCTTTTAACTGCCACTGCCAACTGGTATCTATAGTAGGAAGATACCATGTTTTTGGCTCCTCTACGTCTGAGTTTGTAGAGCCACAACCCAGTAGTAGAAGAGAGATGCTTAGGGTAATCTTTTGAAGAAGATTACGCCTCCACACTACTGCTCATTTCATTAAATTTTGAGAGTGTTATAAAGGCAAGTTCTATCTCTCTTCCTACGGCACTCTCGACTTCTGCAACAATCTCTCCAAAGAAAGAACAATCTTCATCGTTAGTAAAGATTAAAACTTCTGCTCCAGCATCAAGTGCTTCAAGTAACACTGTTCCTGCTTTTTGTTGAGCTAATTCATGGTTACTTGTAACTAAACTTTGACCTGCACGTTTACATGACATGCTAAATGTAATTAAGTTACCTATATTTTCAATAGCCTTGTTAGTCTCTTTAACTAACTCATCAGAGTTTTTATCTCCTACATAAAGAGCAATATTTTTACCTTCTAAAGAGTCAACAGTAACTTCTTTACGTACTTTGTTTAGACAGGCTGCACCAATCTTTTCCATCAATGATTTACTTGATGTTAATTTAATCTCATTTTTTAGTGCATTAATAGTCTCACTATAATCTTCACCTTCAAAAACATTGTTTTCATATTCACAGCAGTTAATACCATTAAACTCATCGTTAATTGCAGCTAATATCTCATCTTTATTGTCAGGGTTTCTTTCAATCATCTTTGCAGCTGTAAGAAGAATAGCATCACCAATGTACTCACGGTTATAGTTAAATGTTTCAGAAGCATAATGTAGAGGATAGAGAGATATGTAATACTCTAAATCCTCTTTCTCTGCATAGTGACGTGCAAATACAGTTCTATATTGGTGCATAAAGTCACTGTTGTCTATAATCAGTCCATTGTTTGAACGGAATTTTAATGCAGGTTCAATTGTTAGCTCTGTTCCTAGTTTTTTAACTACAGCAGAGAGTTGCTCCTCGCCTGTTACTACAAGGTCATTTACTCTAAATATTAAATCCTCTTCAGGGTAAAAAAACATAGGGTTTTGCTCTTTAATCATTGGAAGAAGTTGTTTTAGTTTGGTCTCTTTATCTGTTTTATTAACGGTAAAAGAGAAATTTTTATAGTAAGGAAGATAGTCAGTCTCTGCGTTAAAGAAAAAAGCTTTTACCTCTAACTCGATATTATTTAAAAACTCCATGTAGGTTCCTTCTGTTTTAGTATTATGGCTGAGTATAACTAATTGTTGGAGTTTTTACACTGTTTTTGTAATGATTTTTTTAATTATTATTTAGCTGTGTGGAGATTTTTAACAGAGTAGATATTTATGGAATAATTTCTATTTAAAATTTAGGTATGCTTTGGGGTTGACATATCAGTTGGATTTTATAGAAACCCATCATTGACAAAAAAATCACAAACTACTATAATAGTCAATATAAAACTAAAAATGACAATAAGGATAAAATATGACAATTCAACAAATCTCATTCCGTGATTTTATTCGTGGGTATATTCCTGCTGATGTTTTGATGCTTCTTGACAAAAAAACAAAAGTTAAAAAAGGGCTTTTTGTAAAACAAGAGTATGCTGATATTGTATTGGAATTTCTAAAACAAAAAGAGCAAGAGAAGATAGAAAAAAAGAGAAAAGCTATGTTTGACTTTGTGGGTGAGTTTGGTGATGGTGCTGATATGGCTAATAAATCTCATCAAGCCATAAAATCAGAAAAATATGAAAAAGCAGAAAAATATGAGTAAGATATTTTTTGATGCTAACATTTTACTAGATATTTTATTACCAAGCAGACCCAATCATAAAAAAGCTATGTCAGCTTATGGAGTCATCTGTCAACAATACAAGAGTTTATCAACGAGTGAAAATATTTTGACTACCATTGAGTATATTGCTTCTAAAAACGGAACAAGCTGTGAGACGCTTTCGAGGTTTTTTGATGGTCTAAAAGAGAACTTTGAACTTTATGGTTTTACTGATATTTTGGAGAGTAGTTTGATTATCTATAAAAAGGCTTGTTCTAATAATGAAAAGATAGATTTTGAGGATTTGTTGCAGGTTCAGTGTGCTATCAAAAATGGATGTAATGTGTTTATTACAGAAGATAAGGGAATTCATAAGAGTGGTTATGAGATTGAGGTTATTGGTTTGGATGATGTATTGAACTAGGGGAAAAAATTGAAAAGTGATTACTATAAAAGCATTCCGTGAAAAAAAATTTCCACGAAATAGCCTTTAACTTTTACACCGTAGCCTCAGAAAAAACCTGAGTAGCCTTTTGAACATGGTAGTTCAATCCAATCTCTTTTTCAGTAGCTCCAAGAGCTAGTGCAACCATCTGTGGCATGTGTAGAACTGGTATCTCTACATCACGACCTACTACTTTACCTAGATCATCTTGATAGGTATCCATTTTTAAGTGACATAGTGGACATGGAGTTACGACCATGTCGGCATTGTTATCTATGGCATCTACAAGTGCATTACCTGCTAGTACTTCAGAGGTGTGTGTTGCTTGAAGTTCCACATGGAAACCACAACATTTGTTTTTGCTATCGTAGTCTACAGGGTGACCCTCAAGAGCATCAATTAAGTTGTCAAGTGACTTTGGAACATACGAGTTCTCGTTACCATTACTGCTGTGGTGCAGTTCACCTGGTCTGATGTTGTGACATCCGTAGAATGGAGCGATGTTAAAGTTACTTAGTGGAGTAACCACTTTGTCTTTAATCGCAGCTAGTCCATAATCTTCGGTTAAAGCATAAAGGAAGTGTTTAATCTCAGATGTACCTTTATACTCTAGTCCAACTTCTGCTAGTTTTTCATTGACTCTTGCTTTTAAATCGGCATCGGTATCTAGTGCGTGTTTGGTCATGGCAGAGTTAAGTTGGCAAGTATTACAGATGGTAATCATGGTCAAACCTAACTTCTCTGCGTAACAGATATTTCTAGCGTTAAGTACATGAGCTAGAAATTCATCGAAGTCTTGTAGGTGACTTGCCCCACAACAACTTGCCTCTTCTAGAATCGTAATCTCAATTCCTAATTTTTCAGCTACTGCAAGAGTAGATGACAGTAGTTCAGGTGTCGACTGTTTAGCTGTACATCCTGTAAATAGTGCATAGTGTAAATTGCTCATCTTTTCTCCTTATAGCTTATTGGTCATTGAGATATCAATCAGTTTTTGAATCTCATCTAAATTTTTAGATTTTGGTACATTGTCAACAAATGGAAGTGCATCGTTCCAGTGGATTTTTCCAGCTTTTAGCATTTTCAGTGCAGTCTTCATGTGTTTATGCATTCCTAAATACCCTTCAGAGTAGAGAACGATGTCTGCTTCATCAAGGAAACCATGTTTTTTGATTGAACGGACAAACCCTTCAGCGTGTCGTGTTGCCACATTACTTTGTGCCACTCCCTCTTCAAATTGCATGTTGTGAAGTTTACCAATCTTCTCAATTGGGTTAACCTCTTTTGGACACGCCTCTGCACACTCAAAACATTTTACACAGTCCCAAACACCTGTACCTGTTTGGAAAGTGATGTCAAGTCGCTCTTCGGTTGCTTCATCTCTGGTATCGGCTGTAAATCTAAAGGCAGCAGCCAAGGCAGCAGGTCCTAAGTAATCTTCATTAACTTCAAGTGCTGGACAGGCATAGTGACACGCTCCACACTGAATACATAAATCAGCATCTAAAAGAGCGTTAAACTCAGCTATAGACTGCTTTGACTCTTTTTCTGGTCGTGGGTCAATATCTGCAACAATATATGGCTTAACAGCAGCATGTTTGTCCCAGAAATCACCTTTGTCGATAATCATATCTTTAACAGCTCTTCTCTTACTCTGAGGCTCTAAAGTAATGTCATTATCAAAAAGGTCAAGAAGCTCAATGGCATTTTGTTTACAAGCAAGAACAGGTTTACCATTTACTTTAATACCACATGCTCCACAGATACCGTGACGGCATGAACGACGGTAAGAGAATGAACCATCATGCTCCCACTTGATTCGATTCATAAGGTCAAGAACTAACTCATCTTTACCCACTTCCATCTCATACTCTTTGGTGTATGGAAGGTAGTCAGTTTCAGCGTTAAATCTAAATGCTTTAATTTTTACTTTTCTAGTATCACTCATCTTAACCTCCTTAATAAGTTCTTTCTTTAGGCTCAAATTTACCAAGTACTACTTCACCCCACTCAGTGGTGATGTTATAGTCTTTATCCATGTATGCGTAGGTGTGCTTCAAGAAGTTTTCATCATCTCTAGTAGGGAAATCTTCACGGAAGTGACCACCACGACTCTCTTTACGCTCTAAAGCACCCACAACAATAAACTTAGAGAACTCTAACATATGACCAAGCTCAATCGCCTCTTGTAGGTCAGTGTTGAATGTTTTTGATTTATCATCGATTCTAATGTTATTAAATCGTCCAAGCAGTTCATCAATCAGTGCAATCTGCTCTTCAAGTGACTCTTGGGTTCTAAAGACACCAGCATTTTTGGTCATACCAATTTGAAGCTCTTCTCTTAGACCTGAAACAGACTCATTTCCGTTTGATGTTTTAAGTTTTTCCATCTCTGCTAACATGGTGTCTGCATCAGCAACAGTTGCTTTACGCAGGTCAATCCCCTCATCAAGTTGTTTAACCATGTTCTCACCAGCATGTCGTCCAAAGAGTAGGGCTTCAAGAACTGAGTTAGCTCCTAGTCTATTTGCACCATGAACCGATACACAGCTACACTCACCAGCAGCGTAGAAACCTTCTACCAATTCAGTTGGAGATTTACGCACTTGACAGTTAATATTGGTTGGAATACCACCCATAGAGTAGTGAGCCGTTGCTGAGATATGGATAGGCTCTTTAAGCATATCTTGACCTTGGAACGCAATGGCTAACTCTCTAAGTTCTGGCAGTCTTGTTAAGATAATCTCAGGGTCTAAGTGTGTTAGGTCGATATTTACTGATTGACCATCTTTCCCAACCCCTTTACCTTGACGAACCTCTTCCATAATCGCTCTAGAGACAACATCTCTTGATGCCAACTCCATTGCATTTGGAGCATATTTGGTCATAAATCGTTCACCCTCAGAGTTAAAGAGTCGTCCACCCTCACCACGAGCAGCTTCAGAAATTAGTACCCCTGAACCACCAAGTCCAGATGGGTGAAACTGTACAAACTCCATATCTTCAAGTGGAAGACCATGACGCGCTACAATTGAAAGAGAATCCCCTGTATTAGCATGAGCATTAGAGTTAAATCTAAAGGCTCTAGCGTGTCCACCTGTAGCAAACATGGTTACTTTTGCATTAAAAATAGCAGGTTCTGAGTTACGAATATCGTACGCTGCTACTCCTGATACTTTTCCATCTTCATAAAGTAAATCGGCTGCATACCACTCATCAAATACCTCAATACCTGCACGATGAGCTTGTTCATAAATCGCTTGTAAAACAGCCAAACCAGTTCTATCTTTTGCGTAACATGCCCTAGGTTTACTCTGCCCACCAAAAGGACGAATCGCAATGTCTCCCTCTTCATCTCTTGAGAAAGCAGCTCCCATTCTCTCAGCCCAACGAATGGTCTCAGGTGCTTTGGTACACATAAGCTCAACAGCATCTTGGTCTGCTAAGTAGTCAGAACCCTTTACTGTATCGAACTCGTGAAGTTCTGTAGAGTCATCTTTCCCCAATGCAGCGTTAATACCACCCTGTGCTGCTCCTGAGTGTGAACGCAATGGGTGAAGTTTTGTAATAACTGCTGTCTTTTTTCCTGCTTCTGTTAGCTCTTTTGCTGCTGCCAAACCAGCCAAACCAGCACCAACAATTACAGCATCATATTCGTAGATTTTAACATCCATACTGCCATGTCCTTTTAAAATAAGAATTTGTGTAGATTATATCTTAAGCTATTATAACTATCGTTAATAATAACTCCATAACCATAAATGCAATAAATTATGTTACAATTTTTCCACAATAAATAGGACAGAGAATTGAATAGAGAAGATTACTTGATAAAGAAGTTAAGTTCATCTTATATTGGTGATGATGGAGCCGTAATAGATGATAAAGTGTATAGTATGGATGCATTTTTTGAGGGTGTGCATTTTAAACGTGAGTGGATGAGTCTGAAACAGATAGCTAGGAAAGCAATGTTAGTAAATATTTCAGATGCCATCGCCATGAATGCGAAGCCACAGTATGCTTTAATTACACTCTCTTTGCCCTCAACCATATCGATAAGTGAGATAGATGAGATTGTTGAAGCACTCCATTTGACAGCCAAAGAGTATGATTGTGAGATCATTGGTGGAGACACCATCGCTGGTGAACGTTTAGATTTTAGCATTACGATTGTGTCAGAAAGTAAGTCCCCTTTAACGCGAAAAGGTCTTAAAGTGGGTGATATATTAGCATATACAGGACATATTGGTGAGAGTAAAAGAGATTTGAAAAGACTTTTTGTGGGTGAAAAAGTAGCAGATGGGTCAAAATTTATGGAACCTATACTGAGACAAGAGTTTGTACATAAAGCTCAACCATACCTCCGTGCGGGAATGGATATCAGTGATGGACTCTACTGCGATACCAATAAACTTTTAGACCAAAACAACCTAGGGTATAAACTGCTAACCATTATAGATGACGATGATGGACTCAGTGGTGAAGAGTATGAGATGCTTGTTGCCTTTGACCCCTCAAATATGAGCAAAGTCTTAGAGATATCTAAACAGACTAAGACCCCTTTAACACTTTTTGCTGAAGTAAAAGATAACGGTGAAAGATTTGAATGTATAGGTCATCACTTCTCATAAACTGTTAAAACATTTTTAGTGCAACATAAGGTACCAAGTTAAAAACAATAATCAGAATTTTATAAATTGCTATATAGCCAAAGTAGGCTCTTCCTAAATCTTCTTTTTGAAGATTAAAGAGTTCACTATGTATTTTGACAATTGATTCACGAAACTGAGTAATGGCAATGGTTGTCATCATCAAAAGCACAATATTAATCACTGTAGACCAGCCTAGAAATGTGGTTAAAACTTCTTTAGTTAGCATTTAAAATCCTTTAGTTGAGATGTTTTATTGTACTGCTTTTGAGCTTTGTTGGGATTCAAAAAAATGCACTAGTTTTGTTTTTAAGAAAAGACTTTTTATATAAAAGTATAATACGAACAAAAATAGTACAAACGAAAGAACAAAATGAACCTACTATACCCTGTAAAAGTCAAAAACAATTTTATATTTAACCCAACCAGCCGTGATTTTATAGTTGATGAGATTCCTCTGTATGAGTTTACAGGGGAAGGAGAGCATTTGATTCTTCATGTGCGTAAGAAAGATATGACCACATGGGAGATGATAACGGCTCTTGCCAAGTATTGTAAAATTAAACAGCGAGACATTGGTTATGCTGGGTTAAAAGATAAACATGCGATGACCATGCAGTATGTTTCACTGTTGGCTAAAGATAATGAAGAGATACTAAAAAACCTTTAATCATGACAAAATAAAGATACTTTGTACTTATAGACATAACAACAAGATTCGTATTGGACATCTAAAAGGTAACCACTTTAAAGTGCGTTTGAAAAAGGTCTTAGGAGTACAAAAAGATAAACTGGACTCAGTGTTAAAGTGGGTAAAAGCCAATGGTGTACCGAACTATTTTGGAAACCAGCGTTTTGGTACCGATGGCAATAATTGGCAAGAGGGAAAAGCGATAGTAGAGGGTACGTTAAAAATGCGTGATAAAAAGACACGAACTTTTCTACTCAATGCCTATCAGTCGTATCTGTTTAACTCATGGCTCTCTAAACGTATAGAGCTTTCAATGTTGTTAGAGAGTTTTTCTGAAGCAGATGCTGAGAAGGTATTGGAACTTCCTGAGGGCAGTTTAAAGGGTACAAAAGAGCAACCACACTTTTTTAAACTACTTGAAGGAGACTTGATGATGCACTATCCTTATGGACGTGTATTTGAGTTGGAGTCATTGGAAGAGGAGGCGAAACGGTTTGCTGAGTTTGATATTTCACCATCGGGTCTTTTGGCTGGTAAACGTGTAAGTAGGGTGACGAAAACAGCTGAGCTTATAGAAAAAAATTATGATGAAGAGATAGCTGAAAATGGAGCCAGACGTTATGCTTGGATAGCTGTTACTGATATTAAAAAGAATTATGTAGAAGAGAAGGCACATTATGAGCTAGAGTTTACTTTACCTAAAGGCTCTTATGCGACTAATGTTCTTGACGTTTTACGAGGTACAAATTTAGTTTAAA
>JAHZJZ010000353.1 GCA_022600655.1 Campylobacterota bacterium
AAAAAGAAAGAAAAATTATATAGAAAATAAAGGATTTATCATGCCAAAAGAACGCGTAGAAGAGATAAAAGATGCGATTCATCAATCAGAAAAATTAAGTGACAGTGAAAAAAGTCAAAGTGTACAACATGTTGAAGAGTGGATAGCCGAAGACAAAGGTTTTGGAATTATGTTTAATGAGTTAGTCGAGATTAACACTGCTTTCAAAGAGATTTTTGCAGAGTTAGGATTGGTATAACTAGGAAGTGTAGACTTTAGTCACACCTAAAAGGAGTTGACATGTCAGAGAAAAAATTAACCCCCTTAGAACAAGAGATAGCAGACAGAAAAGAAGCGATTCAAAATGAGTTAGAGCTTCTCTTCAAAGCCAATCTAAAAATCACCGTTTGGGATGTACCCGAAGTAGACGGACAGAAATCATCAGAGATGATACTTGAAATTTTACAAGAGAAACTAGATGCCTTACGAGCTGAGGTTCAAGAGGGGAAATATCGGTATTATTAAATAAAGGAGTCAATAATGCAAAAGTTTAAAATGGAATTACTCCAACAAGCAAAAAAACACTATGCAGATGAGGGATTTAACATACTTGGACTATTTGGCTCATATGCTAGAGGAGATGCTACTTCCCAAAGTGACATAGATATACTGTATGAACTAAATGATAAATTTATTAAAAAATATAGTGGATTTGCTGCTTTTGCAAGGCTTAGTAGTATTAAAAAGGAGTTAAAAACACTTTTTGGAATAGAGGTTGATATTGCTGCAAAAAGTGGTTTGAGTAGAACGGCTCAAAAGTATATTATGAAAGATTTAAAATATGTCTAAGATTTCTGATATATCACGGCTTGAATTTATTGTGGAGATGATAGAAGATATAGAGTTTATTATCTCTGAGAATAAATCACTTACAAAAGCTTTAGAGAGTCGAATAGGTAAACATGCCCTGCTTATGTGTTTGATGCAGATTGGAGAGACACTTCATAAAATAAAAGATGAGAATATCAGAGAACAGCTTCCTATAAAAGGCTCTTATGATGTTAGAAATTTTATTGCTCATGATTATGAAGGTGTTGATTTGAACTTGATAGATAATATTTTGAGATATTTAATTCCTGAATTGAGAGTGACCATAGAGAGTTTATTGAATTAAAAGAGATAAGATATTATTTTTTTCAAAAAGCCATAAAATAGCATTGATAGGTTATTAAAAAATAGAGTACTTTTTCGCTACAATGCCATTAATATAATGGTCGGTAAACCGACCATGTAACATTAAGGGCAAACAGTGACAAACACAGAAACAATCAAACAACTTTTAGAAGAGCGAATCCTCGTAATCGATGGTGCTACAGGTACACAGATACAAAACTTAGACATCCCCAAAGAAGCATGGTTAGATAATAACGGTATAGACCAAGAGGGGTGTAATGAACTCTTAAATGCCACAGCTCCTCACCTAATGAAAGAGGTACACAATGCGTATGCTAAAGCAGGTGCTGACTTTATTAAAACCAATACTTTTGGAACCATGCCTTGGGTACTTGATGAGTATGGAATGGGGTCTCGGTGTTATGAGCTTTCTAAAAAAGGGGCAGAGATTGTCAAAGAGGTTTGTGATGCGTATGCTACCCCTGAAGCTCCACGATTTGTCTTAGGTTCGATTGGACCTGGAACCAAACTGCCGTCACTTGGACACATTCATTATGATGAGATGTTTGAAGGGTACAAAGAGACAGCTCTTGGTCTTATAGATGGTGGATGTGATGTATTTCTGCTAGAGACCTGTCAAGACCCACTACAGATAAAAGCTGCTCTTCATGGGTGTGAAGCTGCGTCCACTGAGCGTCAAGTCGAAGTGCCTATTATGGTTTCGGTGACCATTGAGCTTAGTGGCTCAATGTTGATTGGTACAGATGCAACCACTATTGTGACGATACTTGAACCATTTGATATTCTCTCGTTAGGTTTCAACTGTGGTACAGGGCCCGACCAAGTTAAAAAGCACCTAAAAACCCTCTCTGAACTCTGTAGTATTCCTATTTCAGTTCATGCCAATGCTGGGCTTCCTCAAAATCGTGGGGGGTACACCTACTACCCAATGGGTCCACGAGAGTTTACGGAGAAGCAGTTAGAGTTTACCGAGTTTAATGGAGTGAGTTTTTTAGGTGGATGTTGTGGTACGACCCCTCAACACATTCATGCACTTAAAAAGGCTGTAGAGGTTATAAAACCTAAAAAGCCTACAGGAAGTATTGAACCCTCTATCGCTTCACTTTTTAATACGACGGAACTCTTTCAAGAACCAGCTCCACTTTTGATTGGTGAGCGAAGTAACTCCACAGGTTCTAAAGCTTTTCGAGAGCTGATTATTGCCAGTGATTATGAGGGAACGCTTACTGTTGGTCAAGCCCAAGTACGAGATGGAGCTCATTTGCTTGATGTTAATGTAGAGTTTGCAGGGCGTGATGGAGCTAAAGATATGAGAGCGGTAATGGAGCTTTATAACCAGAAGATTCCATTGCCACTTATGCCTGACGCGACGCGTGTCAATACCATGGAAGAGGCTCTAAAGTGTATAGGTGGAAAGCCGATTATCAACTCTGTTAACCTTGAAGATGGTGAAGAGAAGCTTGATGCTATTTGCCAATTGGCTAAAAAATATGGGGCTGCTTTGGTCTGTCTGACCATTGATGAGGTGGGGATGGCAAAGACCACTGAGACCAAACTGGCACAAGCAGAACGTATCTATGATTTGGCTGTGAACCGTCACGGTATTGACCCACGAAACCTTATTTTTGATATGTTGACCTTTACCGTTGGTTCGGGTGATTTGGAGTATAGAGACGCTGCGATACAAACACTTGAAGCGATAAGAGAGCTACATAAGCGACACCCTGAAGTAGGTTCAACGCTTGGACTTTCAAATATCTCATTTGGTTTAGCGATGAATGCACGACGATTTTTGAACTCTGTCTTTCTGCACCACTGTTTAGAGGCTGGAATGACCTCGGTGATTATTAATGTAAAACATATTGTGCCTATGGCAAAAATGAGTGATGAAGATAGAGCCATTTGTGAAGAGTTGCTCTTTACTCCTGATGATAATTCGCTGTTTAAATTTATAGAACACTTCTCCGATAAAACCATTGAAGATGATGGAGCCGATGAAGCCTATGAGGCGATGAGCAGTGAAGAGAAGATAGCTAAACTACTGCTCGATGGTGACAAAGAGCGAATGATTCCACTGGTCGAAGAGGCACGACATGAGATAGAAGCTGATAGAATTGTTAATGAGATACTCATCGATGCCATGAAAGTAGTGGGTGAGTTGTTTGGTTCTGGGCAGATGCAGTTGCCATTTGTATTGCAGAGTGCAGAGACCATGAAAGCTACGGTTGATTACCTCAACCCATACCTGACCAAACAAGAGAAAGCAACCGATGCCAGGGCTCACCTGTAGTGCTATCGAACAACTCCCGTAGCGGGTCATACCGCTGCACAGAACCGGGGCCCTCGCACCCGTAGAGCGAGG
>JAHZJZ010000354.1 GCA_022600655.1 Campylobacterota bacterium
AAATTTTACACAAAGAAACATATCCAATACTATGATACTTCACTAATATCTCTTATTCTATCAACCATAACCATACCTTTTCTATGGTTTATCTCAGAGGGTAACCTTACATGGGTCATACCATCTGTAATACTGTGGGCAGTTGGTGTTTTTACTATTTTTCATCCTTTTATACGAAATATTTTCCCTTTGATGATTACCAAACAGGGAACTTTTTTGTTAGCATCAATACTAGCACTCTTTTCCATTTGGTTTAACATAACGATTATGACTGCTCTTTTACCTTTTGATGATGTTGAAATGATTTTTAATAACTCTCTGTTTAGTATCTCTTTAGAATCTATGGCACTTTTTGTATGGTTTTATATTTTGATTGCAGGAACACTGCTAATCAACCTAGAATTGAGATTAAGTAGTCTTGCTCATCAGCATAAAAAACTGATGCAAAAAGTAACCAACAGTCCTCTGTTTAACCAAAATCTTCTGAAACACTATAGCGAGTTACTGCTGGTCTTTATACTTCCCGTTGCTCTTCTTTTTTGGACTGAGATAACTTACAGCACAAGAGTACTTCTAGGAGCTTTCTCAATAGTAGCTGGATTTATGATATTTATTCATAGATTACATATACATAATGGCTTACAAAAAATATTGGTTTCAACGGTTTCTTTGATTACAGTTTTGGTTGTCAATAGTATTGTTATTAACCTTTTTGGTATAGAAAAGATACCCGCTACAAGTGTTAAAGCAAGAATCAGTAAGAGTCAAATACTACATGATTTTGAAGCACAATCTATGAGTAATCCATCATTTCAGTTAAGCAGTAATCAACAAAATTCACACACTTCTATCTATAAAATAGTAACATCTGTTCCTCAACTTGGACTTCATCTAGGGTATAGGGTAGCTACCATCCCCAATGAGAGCATAGAGATTAAAACAACTGATGAGCATTATACCATTCATGACCAATATAACAATACCCTAGTTACATTAGATAAATAGGGTATAATTCTTAAAAAAAGAGTTCCATTGACCTACTTTAAAGAGCTTTCATTACCCCAAGAGTTATTAGAAAACCTATCTTCTTTGGGTTTTGAACAGATGACCCCCATTCAACAAGCCTCTCTGCCATCTATTTTAGAGCAAAAAGACATTATTGCTAAAGCTAAAACTGGTTCTGGAAAAACTTTAGCTTTTTCTCTCCCTCTTATACTCAATCTCAAAGCAAAACAACAAAATCCACAAGCGCTTATTATTGCCCCTACTCGTGAACTTTGTGAACAGATAGCAGGGGAACTTAAACGTCTAGCACGATATAAATCTGATGTTAAAGTAATTACGCTCTACGGTGGTACATCGCTCACAGCACAAGTTGCTTCTCTTGAGAAGGGAGCTGATATCTTGGTGGGAACGCCTGGACGACTTCTTGATCACTTTAGTAGAGAAACCATTGAACTTAAAGCCATAAAAACACTGGTTCTTGATGAAGCAGATAGAATGCTTGATATGGGATTCAGTGAAGATATTTTAAAAATTGTATCTAACTTACCTAAACAGAGACAGAGTCTTCTTTTTTCAGCCACCTACCCTGAAAACATCTCTACACTAAGTGCTAAAGTACTTAAAAACCCAGTTACCATCAAGCTCCAAGAAGAAGAACAACCCTTAGCCATTGAAGAGAGAGCCTATAAGGTTGAAAACAAAGACAAAGCTCTACTTTCTACCTTACAGTCTTTTCAACCTGACCTTGCATTGGTTTTCTGTAATACCAAAGTTAAAACCAATGAAGTAGCCGATATGCTTCATGAAAAAGGTTTTGATGTAGCCATACTTAGTGGTGACCTAGAACAGTATGAACGCCAAGAGATGTTGCTACAGTTTTCTAATGGTTCGCTTCCTGTCCTAGTTGCTACTGATGTGGCAAGTAGAGGTTTAGACATAGATGGTATTGATATTGTCATCAACTACGACTTTCCTCAAAAACCTGAAACCTACACCCACCGTATAGGACGAACAGGAAGAGCCGATGCTAAAGGCTTAGCCGTAAGCCTATGTAACGATTATGAAGTAAGAAAAATAGAAGAGATTAGAGGTTCTTTAAATGTAGAAGAGATAACAACCCTTAGACCCAATAAAAACTTTGTGATACAAGGAGAGGTCTCTACACTAAGCATAGATGGTGGAAAAAAGAAAAAGTTAAGAGCTGGAGATATCTTAGGAACACTCTGTAAAGATATCGGCATAGACCCCAAAGATATAGGGAAAATCAATGTACTAGAGACCCACTCTTATGTAGCGATTAATAAAAACGTTATAAAAAAAGCATTTAATGGCTTAAAAAATGGAAAAATAAAAAAGAGAAAATTTAGAGTTTGGTGGCTCTAAATTGACTCTACACTAACATTAAAACAGGCATTTTCTTGGGTATTCCAATCGGAGACATCAAGTAAATAACTACTCGCTGGTAAATATGCTACTACTTGTTCTAACTCTTCAGTTGGACTCTCTGCTGTACCAACATAAGTAAATGGTGAAGTTCTATACAAAGTAAAATCAGGGTCACTACCTGTTCCATTGTTTCGTTCTACTTTAATTTTATAGTCTCCAGCACTTGCTACAGTAAATTTTATGTATTTATGATTGCTAAGTTTATTACGAGACCCTAAATTGCCATAACTATTGGTAGTACATACAGTAGATAAAGTTGTATCAACTACCAAATCCATATAAGGGTTCTGATTAGAAAGTAGACTACGTCCACTACCATAAATATCTGTTATGGTATCAATTCCTTCTTTAGTTATCAAAGTATCAATGGCATCACTATTTTCACTATTCTCACTTTTAAGGGCAGTAATAAAACTAAAGAGACTGGTAAAAGCTGGTGTATTTTTTTGAGCCCCAACAAAAACTTGATGTAGAGGCTTAAAGCCTAGAGATACGTCATCATTACCATCATTTGATGTATCAAAAACATCATAGAGTATACGCTGAATAGAACTCTCACTATACCACCCTGAATTAACTCCTGTTCCACTCTCAATATCCATAGACCAGCCTGAGGATTGTCTAAAACCTAAAGTATCAAAATAAATCGGATTATTTAGTGTCATTGCAGCTATTGCATTTCCAAACCCCTCGCCAAAGGCTACACGAATATCTAATACATCACCATTACCATGAGAACCTCCTAAGCTATCTGTTCTGGAAAACTTATCTTCATAGTAGTGTCCCCACTCGTGCGCTATTACATGGGTATCATACTCATCAGTATCAGAGTTGGCATCACCTAAAATGTAAAGATTTCCCTCTTGGTAGTGAGAGGTTATAATCTGTCCATTTTCAACGGTTCCAGATGTCGCAGTATTACGTGTTGACCAATTTACCACCAGTGGAGGAAATGTAGCCACACTATCAGCCTTTAAAATATTTTGCATCGATTGATAAACTACATTAAGTATGGCAAATGGTGCCGCTGCTCGTCCTCCACCATACCCACTACCAGTCCACCCTGAACTGGCATGAAGATTACGTATACTATTTTGTGTGCCACTAGATACCAAGGAACCCTCTAGTCCATATAAAGCACTGCTGCTCGTATTGTCGACTACTTTAACATCCCAACTTGGACTACCACTTTTTAGCATTTTAGCATAGACACGGACTTTTACCTCTGTTGAGGGGGTGATACCTTCAAAACTGTAACTTCCATTTTCATCAGTTGAGGTAGATTGAAGTACCTGATTACTACTATTAAGCAGTTCAACTAAAACCAGTTTAACACTTTGAGCTGTTATATTATTATAATCCAATCCCTGTTGAGTACTCTGCACAGGAATCAAGTCGTAAGTAACCTTTCCTGAAATAGTTACACTCTGTTTCTCATTTTCTAAAACAGTAATATTAACATCAGTGATTTCTGAGTCCACTTTTCCATCATTTACTTTATAAGTAAAACTATCATCTCCTATATAACTGCTAGTAGGTGTATAAATAAGCTCTGGAGCTATACCTGAGAGTTGTCCATGCTTTGGTAAACTCTGAATTACATAAGTTAAATTGTTATCATCACTATCATAGGCGGCTAGGGTAAAAGTTTTATTACTGTCTTGAACTAAGCTAATGGTCAAATTTTCTGCAAGTGGGGTATCATTGACAGGGAGAATTTCTATACTAACACTTACCTCTTTAGAGTCAAGCTCTCCATCATTCACTTTAAAACTAAAACCATCTTCTCCAGCATAGTCAATATTTGGAGTATAGATTAAATGAGGTGCTGTACCACTTAAAATACCGTTAACAGGTTGGGTCACAATTGTAAAAGTAAGATTGTCATCATTAGCATCTGTTGCACTCAATATAATCTCTTTTAGCTCCTCTTCATTGGTTGTAATTTTTTGTTCAATGGCTACAGGGATTTCATTGACTATAGGCATCTCAACGGTCTGTTCTTTATTTTCTGTTTCATTTGTGCTACTATTATTCTCTTCTGAAACCTCTACTTCATTTTCAGTAGTAGGTGTTGAACTTGTTCCCCCTCCACACCCTACTAAAAAAAATATCAAAAATCCTATATAACAAACTTTTATAACTTGAAACATAACTCTCCATTCAAAAATTCTCTTTTCTTATTTTAACTCAATGTTTTAAATGTGAAGTTAATTTGACATCTAACCCCCAAAGCGATAAAATAACGAACAAAAATAGACACAGAGGTAAAGTTGGAACAGGCATCAAAGATACTAAATAGCAAAGGTAAACTTTTAACAGAGGTCTATTTTGATTTGCAACGCCATTTTGAGAGTAAGTATGGTTCTGATGCATTGGTTCTTATGGAGATAGGAACTTTTTTTGAGGTCTATGAGGTTAACAACGATGAACTAAAAATTGGTAAAGCCAAAGAGATAGCTGAACTTCTTAACATTCAACTTACACGAAAAAGTAAAGCCATTGTTGAAAACTCTGTACGGAACCCTCTGTTAGCAGGTGTTCCTGCTGTTTCACTAGAGCGATATATCTCTAGGCTTATTAGCACTAAAAAATATACCATTGTGATTGTAAAACAGAAAGGAGAGATGCCCAATGTTAAACGCTATGTTGCCAATATTATCTCTCCAGGTACCAACTTTGAGTACCAAACTGAAGCCTCTGAAAACAATATCGTCTCTCTGATTATTGATGAAAACCAAGGTATCTACTCAGTAGGTTATGCGGCTATAGATGTCACGACAGGAAAGACCATTGTTAATGAGATGCACTCCACACGTGATGACAAAACCTATGCCCTTGATGAAGTCTTTACTCTTTTACAAACCTATAATACAGCTGAAGTTATCATTACCTTGGAGAACCCTAGTATCGATAAAGAGTGGATAAAAAACTATCTTGAGCTAGGACTTTTTCATACCTCCTTTAATGAACAACGATGTAAAATCAACTATCAAAATGAACTCTTTGTACGTGTCTATGAAATCAACTCTTTTCTCTCTGCCATTGAGTACCTTGATTTAGAACGTCACCCTTATACGACAGAGTCGTTAGCAGTACTGATTGAGTTTATTATTGAACATGATGAGCTGATTATCGAAAAGATGAATCGTCCTATCTTCTTAGGAGGTAGCAGATACCTCTACTTAGGTAATAATGCACTAGAACAGTTAGGCGTTATATCTCGTGACTCTTCAGAGGTAACACTTTTGAATCTTATAGATAAAACCTCTACAGCCTTTGGAAAACGACTGCTCAAAGAGCGACTACTCTCTCCTATTATTGATAAAGAGATACTAGAAGCCAGATATAATCTCTCTGAACAGCTATTAGCGTATAGTGACCGTTATGATACCCATCTAAAAAATATCTATGACCTTGAGCGAATTACCAGAAGAATCAAACTTCAAAAACTTCACCCTGTAGAGCTTACTTATATTATGATGTCACTTGATGCCATTGCGAAGCTACTTAAAGATGCCAGTGACAATGACATTAATTATGATGAGAAGATGTATGATGAAGTGATAGAGTTTCAAAAACATCTCACAACTACATTTAACCTAGAGGTCTGTGCCAAATTTCGTATAGAGCAGATTAATGATAATATCTTTGAAAAGGGAATCTATCCTGCCATTGATACCATTTTAAGCAAACAGAAAAAAGAGATAGGAAAACTCGAACAGGTCTCAATACATATCAATGAACTTTTTGAAAAAGAGAAGCTCATTAGCTCTGCAAAAAATGGCTATGCTGACATAGGGTATTTGGAGAGTGAGGGATACAGTGTCAACCTTACCAAAAACCGATTTATGATGATAGAAAAAGAGCTAAAAGCCTCTTTTGTAACCATTGATGGAGAACATCATTTCTTTAAAGATTTTCACTACAAACACCTCAAAAATGCAGTTAAAATCAACTCTAATCTTTTTGAAAAAATAACCCAAAACTATGAGACCAATCAAGTTAAGCTTATCTCTTTGGTGAAAGCACGTTATCTACAGAGTCTCAGCGAACTCGAAAATCGTTTCTCAAGACTTTTAGATGATTTAATCTCTTTTATTGCCAATATTGACGTGGCTATCTCTAATGCTAAATGTAGTAAACAGATGCAGTTGACGCGACCTATTATTGAAGAGGGAGATGGATATGAGGCGATAGGACTACGACATCCTATTATAGAAGCCAATGAGCAGAGTGGTATCTATGTTCCTAACGATATCTATCTAGGTGATGGTATAGAGACCAAACATAATCATATCACCCTTAATGCCAGTAACAACCATGCCGTCAATGGAGTTCTACTTTATGGTATCAACTCATCGGGTAAATCTTCACTTATGAAGAGTATAGGGATTTCCGTTATTTTAGCACAAGCTGGATTTTTTGTACCTGCCATGGAACTTAGACTTGGCATGTACGATAAACTTTTTACCCGAATCGTCTCAAAAGACAACCTCTATAAAGGGCTTTCAACCTTTGCAGTAGAGATGATGGAACTTAAAAATATATTTAACCGTGCCACACCAAAAAGTCTGATTTTAGGAGATGAGATATCTCAAGGAACAGAGACCGAATCAGGTCTTGCCATTGTCGCTGGAGCTATTTTAAAACTTTTAGAATTAAAGTCTACCTTTATATTTGCCACACACCTACATCATCTAAAACAGATTGAGTCTCTACAAAATATTAATGAACTGATTTTCTTACATCTAGGTGTTAAGTATGATGAGCAGAGTGATACCCTAATCTACAATCGTCAACTCCAACTAGGTATGGGAAGTTCACTCTATGGTCTAGAGTTCGCGAAGTCTCTTCATATGGACAGCAATTTTTTAAAAAATGCCTATACCATTCGTGAAAGTTTAATGGGGCAAAGCTCAGAGCTTAAGAGTCTAAAAAGTAAAAAACGAAGTAGATATAACAAAGGACTCTATATTACAAAATGTGCTTTATGTGATGAGGGTGTTGAAGATGTACACCATATCATGCCTCAACAGTTGGCTAACGAGAATGGAAAAATTGGAGCTATCGATAAAAATCATAAATATAATCTGATACCTTTATGTAAAAAACACCATAAAATGGTACATGAAGGGAAAATATATCTGTCTGGATTTGTAATGACTTCAGAAGGGTTGAAACTGCATTATGAGGAGAGATGATTAAATTGATAAACTGAGTATTGACTTTTCCTCTTGGTGTATCTCTATCCAAGCCTGGATAAGTTTCATCTTACTTTTTTTAAAGCGAGTTAAAATAAAATTCTAAATTAACTTACAATCATAATTTCTAAATTTTCCATCATCACTCATCAGATAGTAGTCACGATTTATAGATTGAGATATAAGCATTCTATCAAATGGGTCTTTATGATGAAATGGCATCTCTTTAAGAGCAAAAGAGTCCTCTGCTGAAAAATCTAATATCTCAAAACCACTATCTTTTGCAGTCTCTATAGGGCCAAAATCTATCTTTAACTTTCCAATTGAGACTTTTATCATTATCTCAATAAAGGTGATAGAACTTATAAAAATAGTATTTTCTGGATTGTTCATAATATTAACTTTAGAAGAAGATATTTTTTCGGGTTCAGAAACAGTCCATAGAAAAATATGGGTATCAATAATAATATTCATACACTATTCCCCATAAAACATACTGTTTATCTCTCTATCCTCTGCCATAATGTCATCAAAAAAAGTAACTCTACCTTTTGCTAAACCAAATTTTATTTTGCTTTTAGGTTGAGTAGTGTTAGCAGCAATAATAAATATCTGAACACTCTTTTGATTATATAACTCTTGATACTCTTTTGGAATTTGAACAATACCATTTTGAATAGATGCTTTGAATTCTATAGTATTCATGGTTATTCCTTTTTAGATTTGGTTGTTTTGATTATAACATAGCAAGATTAATGTTACTTCTATTCTCTTAGGATAGATGAAATACGACGGCAGATTAAGTATTGGATTTAGTTATTATTGCCTATTCATCCCACCTCATAGAGGATAGGACGAGAGGTGTAGCGAGTAAATATTAGAAGATAGTATATTAGAAAAAGCTTTTACTATTATTCAGTAAAAGCTCCAACAGCTGTTAATCGTTTGTAACGTTGCTCTAGCATTTCATCAGTAGATAGCTCTTTTAACTGACGAACATTTTCTAAGAAATACTCTTTAACCACTTGTGCAGCTTGATGTTTCTCACGGTGAGCTCCAATGAGTGGTTCATCTAAGATATCATCAATTAGACCATGTTCATGTAAATCATTAGGTGTAATTTTCAGTGCATTACTTGCTTGTTCAACCTTTTTAGGGTCATTCCACAAAATAGCTGCACAACCCTCAGGCGAGATAACAGCAAATACAGAGTAACGCATCATCGCCAATTTATCGGCTACACCAATGGCTAACGCTCCACCAGAACCACCCTCTCCAATAACCACTGAAACCATAGGTACTTTCACAGAAGTAAACTCAAACAAGTTTTTAGCAATCGCTTCACTCTGTCCACGCTCTTCAGCACCTAAACCAGGGTATGCACCAGGAGTGTCTATAAGCATTAGTACAGGAATATTAAACTTCTCTGCTAACTTTACGGCTCTCAGTGCTTTTCTGTATCCCTCAGGATTAGGCATACCAAAGTTTCTTTTGAGCTTATGTTTGGTTCCACGACCCTTCTGCTCACCAATAACCATGGTTTTTTGACCATCGATATATCCTAGGTAGCACAAGATAGCTGGGTCATCACGGAAAGCTCTGTCTCCATGAATCTCATACGCATCTTCCATAATCAGACGAATATAGTCTAGGGCATAAGGTCTATCAGGATGTCTAGCCAATTGTAACTTCTGATAGTCACTTAAACCTTTAAATGTTTTTGTAACCTCTTTGTTTAAATCTTTTTGAAAAGACTCAAGGGCATACTCATCATCTCTAGCACGAGCCGAATCAATATCTTCTTGAATCTGCTCAATTTTTTTTTCAAACTCTAAATAAGTTGCCATATAACATCCTTATATTTTTTTAAAGATTACAACCCCATTAGTTCCACCAAAACCAAAAGAGTTACTCATAACAACATTAAGATCTGCATCTCTTGCAACATTTGGGACATAATCCAAGTCACAATTCGCATCAGGTGTTGTATAGTTGATTGTTGGTGGTATCTTACCATCACGCATTGCCATAATAGAGATTACAGCTTCAATAGCTCCTGCAGCCCCTAAACAGTGACCAATCTGACCTTTAGTTGAACTAACAGGAGGACAGTTCTCAGCTCCACCAAAAGCCTCTTTAATCGCCGCTGTTTCATTTTTATCATTTGCTGGTGTACTGGTACCATGTGCATTGATATAGTCAACTTTCACATCACCTGCCATTCTTAGTGCTGCTTTTATCGCTCTAAGTGGACCATCAGGTACTGGTGTAGTAATATGATTCGCATCACCACTCTCACCAAACCCAACAACTTCTGCGTAAATAGTAGCACCACGTGCCACTGCAGACTCATACTCTTCTAAAATTAATGCTCCTGCACCTTCACCCATAACAAAACCATTTCTATCTGCATCAAATGGTCTTGAAGCCCCTTGTGGATTTTCATTATTGGTACTCAGTGCTTTCATCGAAGCAAATCCACCAATTCCTGCACCACAGATTGCTGATTCAGCACCAATCACTAACATCTGGTCTGCACCATCAAGCATAATCGTTTTAGCTGCTTCAGAGATTGCATGTGTACCAGCAGCACAAGCTGTTACCACAGATAAGTTTGGCCCTTTAATTCCATGTTCGATAGAGATAAATCCACCTAACATATTAACCAGTGATGATGGAATGAAAAATGGAGAGATACGTCTTGGTCCTCTAGTATCACAAACTACTGAGTTTTTTTCAATATTTGGTAAACCACCAATACCTGATGCAGAGACAATACCAAATCGCTCATTATCAACTTTATCTGCAATATCTGCATCAATCATCGCTTCATTAGCTGCTTTCATACCAAGTTGGATAAATCGGTCGGCTTTCTTAACCTCTTTAGCATCCATTACTTCACTTGGATTAAAACCAACAACTTCACCTGCAATTTTTACAGAGAATTTTTCAGCATCAAAAAGTTCAATCTCTCTAATCCCACATTTTCCATCTAAAATGGCCGAAAATGCCGTCTCTTTATCTTGCCCCACACTGTTGATCATTCCTAAGCCAGTAATTACTACTCGTTTCACTCGATCTCCTATTTAACTTTTTAAGATATACATCAGAAGATATCGTTATAACTTCTCAGATATATTTTAACAGATGATAAACCCTAAAACTAGGGTTTATCTAATAGAATTAACCTTGAATATTTTCGATAAACTGAATAGCATCTGTTACAGTTGCAATTTTTTCAGC
>JAHZJZ010000355.1 GCA_022600655.1 Campylobacterota bacterium
TAAAGCCATCGGTTCCTAGTTTTGCAAGATATCTATTAAGTTTTAAGAAATGATATGAATAGATTAAAACATATAAAAAATAACTAAAAAAAGGAAAATAATGATAAAAAAACTAGCAATCACAGGTGGAACCCATGGCAATGAGCTAACAGGTGTTTATCTTGTAAAGAAGTGGCAAAAGAGTCCTGAACTTATAAAGCGTAGCAACTTTGAGACCATTACTCAGCTTATGAATAAAAGAGCCATTACGGAAGTTCGGCGTTATGTTGACCAAGATTTAAATAGGTCTTTTGGTCTAAAAGATTTGGCTAATGATAACCTAGAGAACTATGAGTCAAAGTTAGCAAAAGAGTTAAATAGTCAGTTGGGTAAAAAAGGTAGTGATAACCCTAAAGTAGACTTTATCGTAGATTTGCATACCACAACAGCAAATATGGGACTCTCTATAGTGGTGAGTAATCCAAGTAGAATTACATGGAGAGCGATAGCCTATCTTTGTAAGATGGAGCCATTGCTAAGAGTTTACAGATGGCAAGGAGATATAGAAAATGCATTTGTAGACTCTATATCTCCTCATGGATTTGCCATAGAGGTTGGTGCTGTTCCTCAAGGGGTATTGAGAGCCGATTTGTTTTTACAAACAGAGGCATTGATTTATCATCTACTTGATTATGTAGAGAAAGAGAACAGTGGTGAAGATTTAGGTTTAGCTAATGAGATAGAGATTTATGACCATGAGGTGTTGGTAGATTATCCTCGTGATAAAGAGGGAGACATCGTGGCTATGGTACATCAAGAGAGACAAGATAGAGACTTTACACTGATAGAGCAGGGTGACCCTCTCTTTTTAACACTTGATAATGAGACCATATCTTATGAGGGTGACCCACGCTATACACTCTTTGTGAATGAGGCAGCCTATTATGAAAAAGGGTTTGCTATGACTTTGGCTCGGAAGAGGCAGGTTGAAATAATTGATAGTTTAGCACAATATAAAGCAAGTATAAACTAAAAAACATCAATAAGTCAAAAGCAATACTGTACAATGGGTGTAAAGTAGCTGTAGATACTTTTTTTCTTATCTTTTTTTCTATATCATATATGTAAGAAAATACAATATATACATTAAAAACTAAAAATATTAAATTATGTTTATAAAGAAGAATTAGGGCGGTACAATTTGGCATTAAAGTATAAGTTTAGTAGAAAATTATGTTAAATTTTAAAAAAGACTATAGAGTCGATAGACAACAGCATTAGGTTTATGGGGGGGTATAATTACCCTTCATCAACAGGAGTGTCATTTGTCATAGAGAATCCTTTCTATTGGTTTTGTATGCTTGATACAGAACTAAATAGATAGATTAAAAATAAGTTGTGACAGTTTTTTACTCAAAAAAGTTAAAAACTTAAAAATCATGCGAGTGTATGAGATAAAAGGCTACCTATGAAATCCGTTTTATTAGAGTTCTTATCAACTGATGAGAAGACACTTATTTTCGTTATTCGACAAGATTGGAAAGAGAAAAATATTGCAGACCCTGAACCTTTAGTGTTTGAAGCTGATTTTAAAGAGCAAGATGTCATTAAATGTGTGGGAGAGATACGAAAACTCTATAATGAGTGGAGTAGACCATTTAAAGAGAAAATATATAACGCTGAGTATCTTGACCATATCAACCTAGAGGAGAGAACAGGTTTCTATAAGATAGGCAATAAAATCTTTAGCAATGAACTCATGAGTGCTATAGAGGGGTATGAGCTAATCTATTTTGTACCCTTTAGTGCCTTACACCATCTTCCACTTCATGCCATGAAACACAATGGCATTGAGATTGTTGATAAATTTGCCTTTAGCTACTTGCCCAGTGCTTCAGTTTTACAATTTACCAATAAAAATATTGAACGAGCCAACAGCTACAGTATTAAAACCATGGGTGTTGATTTTAAAAGAGAGTGGGGGAGACTTTGCCAAAGAGGTACAAAAAATAGAGAAAAAGCCTTATTGGGATAAAAAAGCATATTTTATTCGTGATGATGCCACAAGAGAAAACTTCTTTGCCAACAACGATGACTTTAATATTCTGCACTGCTCTGCTCATGGCTATTTTGCTCAAAATCCTTTAGAGTCAGGTATTGTTTTAAATATTCCAGAACACCTCATGCTTAAAGAAGGAGAAGAGTTAGAATATAACCTGCAAAAGAGCCAAGAGCTACAACAGAGTGTTATTACTGTTAATGATTTGATTAAAGAGTTAAACTCAGAATTTGAACTGGTCTTTTTTTCTGCTTGTGTTAGTGGCGAAAATAAAAATGAAGCTGGAGATGAGCTTATAGGTCTCTCACGAGGGCTTTTTTATGCAGGAACTAAAGCTATGATACTCTCACTTTTTAATACCTTTAAAAATGTAACCGTTGACAACAAGGTAGCTGTTAAAAACTTTTATAAATATTGGATAGAAGAGCAACAACCAAAGGCTAAAGCATTTCAACAGTATATTAAAGAAGTTAAAAAGAAAGAGGAGTATAAGCATCCATTTTACTGGTTTGCCTATATATTAATTGGAAATCCATACTAAAGGGGAAAAAATGTTAGATAAAGAAGAGTTAATAGAAGATATTGAGTTATTTGAGAAGTTGGATATTAAATATCTGTTAGAAGAGTTAGATAAAAACAGTCATTACGACTTTACAAACTCAAAACAGCAACCTATAGAGTTAGAGAGTGAGATGGTGGAACTCATTCGTCAAAGCTTAATACTGCTGGTTCAAAAAGATGATGACTTTGCTCAAAATGTTTATGAAGCATCTTTAGAGGTGGATAAACAGAACAAAGTTGCTGATATTACAGTGGCAGGTGTAGTATTGGGTGCAGGAGTAACTCTATTGGTCTGTTTGTTAAAAGGAAACAAAGACAATGGTGGAGATGTTTATGGTGCTAATCATAATGAAGGAGAGATAGATTATCATCTGCATGTTGATGGTATTGATAAAGAGGAGTTTAAAACCATTATAAAAGAGTGTTTGGATAACGCTAATGCCTCTTAAAATTTTATTTCTACTCTCTGCACCTCATCAAGACCTATCATTAGATGAGGGCTATAGAACCATAGAGAGAGCCATACAAAGAAACAGTAGCAAAGATACCCTACAGCTCATTCCCAAACTCTCTACTAGAATAGAAGATTTAGTAGAAGCGTTAAATCAAGAACAACCTGATATTATCCACTTCTCAGGTCATGGAAACAGTAAGGGAGAGTTGATTTTTACGGGCGATGATGTTGACAACAATGCTATAAGTAGTAAAGTGTTAGCCAATCTATTTAAAGTTACAAGCAACAATGTAAAACTTATCTTTTTAGATGCCTGTCACTCTAATGTTCAAGCAGAAACTCTAAATAGTGAGATAGATTATGTTATTGGAATGAGTGGTTTTATAAGTGAAGAGGTAGCTACTACTTTTGCCTCTAATTTTTATGCCTCTTTTGCTTCAAAACGAACGGTGAAGGAGGCATTTGAACAAGCCAAGATAATTGTAGAAATTAAACACCCTCATGAAAAAAAGGTGCCTCAACTTTTAGTTAGAAATAAAAAAGTTCAAGATTTTAATATCTCTAACAATGAAATAGAGAAGCCAAAAAATAAAAAAGTAACCAACATTGTTAAAGGAAACCTTTATGGGGTTCAACATATTGAAAAAGGTGGTAGTGCCACTTTTAGATTTGAGAAATAAGGAGGTTAATAGTGAATGAGAAACAAATTGAGTTATTAGAAGAGATTGAACTGTTTGAAAAGCTAGATGTTAAGTATGTTTTGGAGCTAAGATATGACAAAACACTTAAAAATATATCTAGAATACTTTGGGTTTGATGTAAGCGATTACATTCAATGTGAGGTATGCTTTTCTCCTGCTGATGATATACATCACATAGATGCTCGAGGTATGGGAGGAAGCAAGACAAAA
>JAHZJZ010000356.1 GCA_022600655.1 Campylobacterota bacterium
GCTTCACATATAAAAGCAATGTATGACTTCACAGACCTACAAGTACTTTTTTCAGGCTCCTCTGCTATGAAAATAGAACATGAATTAGGAGATTTATCACGAAGAGCCTTGGTTTACGATATGCCTGTGTTGTCTTTTCGTGAATTTTTAGCATTAAAAAACATTGCTCACTTCCCCTCTTATACCTTAGAAGAAATTTTAGAGAATCATGAAGACATCACCATAGAAATTGCTGAAAAAGTTAAGCCACTAGAGTGGTTTGGAGACTATTTGGAGTATGGAGCTTATCCATTCTTTAAAGAGGGTGTACACTCTTATAGTAATAGATTGTTAGAAGTTGTCAATGTAACCATAGATAGTGACTTATCGTCTCTTTTCAATATCAATAGTGATAAACTAGATACCCTAAAAAAAGTACTCTATATGCTCTGTTGCACGACACCGTATGAGATAAATAAAGCCAAACTCTCAGGAGAAGCTGGTGTGGCATGGGCAACGCTATCTAAATATCTTGACTATATGGAAAAAGGTAGTTTAGTTCACTTAGTCCGTGGAAGCAGAGGACATAAAACGCTACAGATACCCAACAAAATTTTACTCAACAATCCGAACTTATTTGCTGTTCTCTGTGCCAAACCAGATATAGGAGCGTTAAGAGAGAGTTTTTTTGTCTCTCAACTCCAAACAAAACATCAAGTTCACTACCATCATCAAGGAGACTTTATTATAGATGATAAGGTTATTGTTGAAGTAGGTGGAAAGTCTAAAGATGGCTCTCAAATAAAAGGTTTAGACAATGCCTATTTAGCACTTGATGATATGGAATTTGGTTATGATAGTGCTGTGCCTCTTTGGTTGTTTGGGTTTTTGTATTAGGAGATAGAAATGAATGAAAATGTCAAACAGTTAGAATACATTAGAGGTCAACTAGCTTGGATAAAATCAAAAGTATTTTTTATGCTATAATATTGTCAATACAACAATAAAGAAGTAAAAGATGAATAAAGTAGGCATTTTTGACCAAGCTCTAAAGTACCATAACATTAGTAAAAAAGAGTTCGCCCAAAAGAGTAACATTCCATACAACACAGTCGCAGGGTGGAAACGAAATGGCTCTGTACCTGACTTTGCTTTTGTGCTTCTCAAAAAGATAGCTTTTACCGAAAATCCACGACGACATCAGCTTAAACTTCAACCCACACCTATAAAACTAACTGAATCATTAAAAAAAGAGATACAAGTTGCTTTTTGGGGGAAAGATTATGAAGTAAATTATATCTTAAAAGAGGTACGAAAAGGCAATACTATTTTTGTAAAATCTTTCTTTGAGAATGTTTTTTATGGAGATATATTAAAAATATTACCAATAAAAGCGATAGAAAAGCTTTTACCAACTATTGATAAGCTCTTTAAAGAGCAGACGGCTCTATTTTGGAGGAATGTTGTGAAAATGTATAGGTATGGAGGGGTGCAAGTTGCGTAATTGGGATGAGGTTTATGCGAACCAAAAAGTTATACTACAGACGCTGCAAGGGATAGATGAAATATTTCTAGCAGGTGGTACGGCTGTTCAGTGTTATCTGTTGCCTAAAAAATATCGTGAATCGGAAGATTTGGATTTTTTTGTGGCTTATGAGATGAGTAGTAAAGAGAGTTCAAAATTGGCTCGAATTATTATTAAAACTTTGAGTCAAAATAAACAACTGCAAGATATTCGACATAAGCAAACAGAAGATGGAACACATCGTATTTTTTGTGGAGTTGAGGGGGCTAGTGAGCTTGTTAAAATAGAGCTTTTAAATTTTACAACTGATAGATTTGGAGAATTAGATTTTGTAGTTCATAAAGATTTTCCTCGTATTGAAAATCCTTATAACCTACTACTTTACAAACTAAAAGCACTATGTGATAGAACCGATACCATCAAGGATTTATTTGACATCTATTTTTTGTTTAAAATTTTAAAACCTATTAATTTAAAGCAGATGTTGTTGGATTTGGAGTTTAAATTTTTAGAAGCTACTGGTTATGTGTACAATACAGAGACACTTATAAATGCTCTGAATAGTACTCGAAGATGGGATATCGTTTTAACAGAAGACTCTACAATGCACTATGCTATGAAAGAAGCAATTATTACTTTTCAGAATGATTTTGCCAATATGCTACTATTGGCTCCTAAAGAGTTGGATTTCTCTTATGAGGCTTATCTTGAAACTAAAATGAGAGAAAATAAGTGTGAAACTGTTGAAGAGTATTTGAGCTTTTTTGAGGAGAATATTTTTGTGGAAGAGGAGATAAGGAGACAATAGTCTTCTTACTTCTTACTCCTCGTCATATACCGACCCGTCAAATTAATTATAAGTACAATCGCTGTTAGTACAAACGACGCAGCCCAAGCCAACTCACGACTCGCCTCATCAGGATAGGTTGCTAAATTATAAATACTCACCGTTAACGATGGAAACTGTCCTGTTAAATCCATAGTAAAAAACTGGTTGTTTGCTGAAGTAAAAAGCAGTGGAGCTGTCTCACCAATAATTCGTGCAAACGAGAGCAGAACACCTGTGGTAATCCCCACTTTAGCAGCTTTGATGACAATCTGCATAATAATTTTATGTTTACTTCCACCCAATGCAATTCCTGCTTCTCTAAGCTCTTTGGGGACGAGTGAGAGCATGTTGTCGGTGGTGCTGATGATAATGGGAATCATCATAATGGTCAAGGCGATAATACCTGCAAAACCGTTATAGCTTCCAAATGGGTCAACAAAAAGAGCAAAGACAAAAACCCCAATAACAATGGATGGAGCTGACATCATAATGTCGCTTAGGTTTCGTATGACTGAAGCCAGTTTAGAGTTGTTGCTGTATTCACGAAGCCAAATTCCTGCAAACATTCCAATCGGGATAGCAATCGCTGAGGCAATGAGTGCCATGGTGAACTGCCCGACCAACAGGTTACGGATTCCTCCCTCTACCAAGTCATTGGTAAAGGTGCTAAGGTGTAGGCTAGAGACCCCTTTGTAGGTTAAGGTTGCCAAAATCCAAAAGAGAAAACCAATCCCAATCACTGCAGAGAGTGTTGAGAGTACCAATATGATTTTATTTAAAAGTAATCTGTTCATCTAGTGTGCCTTTTTTCCTAAAAAATAGAACTTTGCCACCGAGATAATGGCAAAGCTTACTACAAACAATATGAGTGCTAGATAGTACATAGAACTCATCTCTAGCCCTTGTGCCTCTGCAAAGTTGTTGGCTAAAAGAACAGGTATCGAGGTGGTAGGGTCGGTGATGCTACTTGGAATCGCCATTACCGAACCAATGAGGAAAGCAACAGCCATCGTCTCACCCAATGCACGACCCAAAGCCAAGATAATGGAACCGATAATCCCCCCTTTTGAGTAAGGCATCACCACATCTTTTATCACCTCAAACTTGGTTGCACCCATCGCATACGCTGACTCTTTAAGAACATCAGGAACCGTATTCATCGCATCACGCGTAATCGCTGCCATAAAGGGGATAATCATAATTGCCAAAACAATACCTGCTGTGAGCAGTCCCACCCCTTGACCTCCAAAGGTTGACTGAACAATAGGAGCAAAGTAGAAAAGCCCCCACATACCGTAGATAATACTTGGAATGGCAGCCAACAACTCAATCGCAATCGAGACAGGTTTAACCAGTGTCTTATGTGCAATCTCTGTTAAGAAAATAGCAATCCCCATCGCCAGTGGTGTCGCTATAACCATTGCTATTAGGGTACTAAGCATGGTTCCAATTACAGGAATGTATCCACCAAAGATACCTATCTCTTCATCATCTTCATCGGCTTCCCATATTTCACTGCCCAAGAAGTCAAATCCAAATTCACGGATAGAGTCCTGTGCGTAAGTAAAGAGTATGGAGAAGATACCAATAAGAATAAAAAACGAGAGCGTCGCTGAGAAAAACGAAAAGTTTTTAAAGAGTTTTCCACCCATTTTTTGCCTTTGTTTAGTTAATGGGTGATTTTACTTTTAAAGGGTAACATTTTGGTAACAAAGGCATTAAACTCAAAAAAGTTAAAAATTATATGGATTCCCTGCTCCTTACATTATGATTAGGTATTATTCATGAATTAAATTTTAATATATTTTTAGCAAGGAGCAGAATATGTCAGATAAAAAAGAGGAAATCAAAGAGAAAAGTATAGAAGAGCAAACTTTTGAGATTGATGGTCAAGAGATTTCATTAAATGAGTTAATTGAATCTTTTAAAACAAAACAAGATTTTACTTCTAAAGCAAAACAGAAACGAAGAGAACAACAAGAGTTAAAGCCTTATCAAGCAGAGTTAATTAAGCTTCAAAGGCACCTTGAAGATACAGATAAAAAGATGATTATTCTTTTTGAGGGGCGTGATGCAGCGGGAAAAGGGGGAACCATACGACGTGTTACACGATATATGAATGAGAAGCATTATCGTATTGTTGCACTTGGTAAGCCTACAGAAGAGCAGAAGACACAGTGGTTTTATCAGAAATATATTCAACACTTTCCACGAGGTGGAGAGATAGTACTGTTTGATAGATCATGGTACAACCGTGCCATGGTAGAGTCTGTTTTTGATTTTTGTACCCAAAAAGAGTATGAAGATTTTATGAAAGGGGTTAAGGGGTTCGAAAAAGATTTGTCTCGTCAAGGTACAATTTTGATTAAACTCTACTTCTCTGTGACTAAAGATGAACAAGCTTTACGGTTTGAAAGACGAAAAACTGACCCTCTACGACAGTGGAAACTTAGTGAAATAGATATGCAAGCCCAAGAGCGTTGGGATGACTTTACAGCGACTAAATACAAAATGATTAAACAGACCCATTCACATACTGCACCATGGACAGTGGTTCGTTCTAATGATAAACAGAAAGCCAGACTAGAGGCTATGAAAGTTATTTTAAATTCAGTAGATTATGAGGGACGAGATGAATCTCTTGATTACTCACTCAGTTCCGAGATTGTTATTTCAGGGGCTAGAGAGATTGAGATTATGGATGCACAACGTGCTAAAAGTGGTAAGTTTATAGGTTAATAAGGAGAACCATGTCAAACAAAAAGAAAAAAAACAGTCAAAAAGAGAGTGTTGAACCAACACCTGAAGAGAGACAAGAGAATAAAGTGGTAAAAGATGCTTTAGAACATGAGCTTAAAGAGAGCAAAGAACCCAACAACAAAGAGAAATCTAAAGTTGGTAAAGTCCAAATTTGGGTAAAACAAGAGAAGATTGACTATGAAAAAGAGCTGATTAAGTTGCAAGTTGAACTTTTGAAACTACAAAACTATGTCAAAGAGAAAGGTCTTAAGATTCTTATGATTTTTGAAGGTCGTGATGCTGCAGGTAAGGGTGGAACGATTAAGCGAATTACAGAGCATTTAAACCCAAGAGGTGCTAGAGTGGTTGCTCTTGAAAAACCAAGTGATAAAGAGTTGTCACAGTGGTACTTTCAACGTTATGTCACCCATTTACCAAGTGCAGGAGAGATTGTTCTTTTTGACAGATCTTGGTATAACCGTTCTATGGTTGAACCTGTTATGGGCTTCTGTACTGAGAGAGAACATCATAAGTTTCTAAAAGATGCACCTGAGTTTGAGAGCATGTTGGTAGATGAGAATATTAAAATTTTTAAATTCTACTTCTCTGTCTCTAAAAAAGAACAAGCAAAACGCTTTAAATCTAGAGAAACTGACCCTTTAAAACAGTATAAGCTTTCACCTGTAGATAAAGAGTCACAAAAGTTATGGGATGAGTACTCTTTGGCTAAGTTTATGATGCTTAGTGCAACGCATACCGAGGCTGCACCATGGACAATTGTAAAGAGTGATGATAAGAAAAAAGCTAGAATCAATGCCATAAAACATATTTTAAATTTTGTTGAATATACAGATAAGATTGAGAGTAAAGAGATTGAGGTTGATCCTGAAATTATTATTTATGGTCGTGATGAGGCTATCGCGATGGAGAAGAGTTTTAAGTTTTCAGCAAAAGGCTAACATTTTGTTATCAATCGCTGTTTAGTATTGACATCACTATAGATAAGGTGTATAATAGTTGTTAAATAATACTATATTTTGTGTTATTTATTTTAATAAAATAAGGAGTCCATATATGGCAAAAGATGATAAAAAACTAGAAAAAGAGACAAAAAAAGTAGAGAGTAAAAAGGCTAAAAAAGAGAAGAGCAAAAAAGTAAAAAAAGAAGAGCCTAAAAAAACAAAGAAGAAAAAAGAGGCTAAAAAGACCGATAAAAAAGAGGTCAAAAAAGAGAAGAAAAAAGATAAAGTGAAACCAGAAAAAGTTAAAAAAGAAAAAGCTTCAAAATCTAAGAAAAAATCTAAAAAGTAGTCTCTTTTCTGCTCATATCTATCTCAGGTATGAGCAGAAGTTATAATAAGAGTTTACTTAACCCCTTTAGCTTCCCAATACTTACGAATAGCATCTTTAGTCTCTGCTGGAAGTGGAACATAACCTAAGTCTGTGGCTGCTTTATCACCATGCGTGTATGCCCAGTCGATGAACTTGGTCACTTGTTTGTTCGTCTCAGTTTTTTCTGTTGGAAGTAAAATAAATGTTGCTGCAACGATTGGGTATGAGGTTTCACCTGCTGGGTCACCGATTACTGCGTAGAAATCATTTTCTGCTGTCCAACTTGCATATTTTGCTGCGTCTTGAAATGACTCTAGAGTTGGATTAATGTATTTACCCTCTTTGTTTTCGATTTGTGCTGCTGCAAGACCCAATTTCTCTTTAAATGAGTACTCAATGTAACCGATAGAGTTTTTAATCTGTTGAATGTTTGCTGATACACCAGAGTTTGATTTACCTGCAACTACTTTTTTGGCAGCCCATGTTGGTTTTTTACTTACTTTGATGTTTTCATCAAGCTTGTTTAAGAAGTAAGTAAAGTTAAATGTTGTCCCTGATTTGTCAGCTCTTACTGCTACGGTAATAGGTTCATGTGGTAACTTAAGGTCTACATTTTGAGCAACAATCGCTTTGTCATCCCAATGGGTGATGCTTCCAGAAAAAATACCTGCAATCGCTGCACGGCTAAGTTTAAGTTCACCATCTTTTATACCATCGATGTTGTAGGCTAAAACAACTGAACCAACCACAGTTGGAAACATATGAAGCTTCTTTTTCTTTAATATTTTTGGCTTAAGTGGTTTATCTGAACCAGCAAAGTCTACCATTCTTTTGTTGATTGATTTAACACCGTCACCACTTCCTGTTGGTGTATAGTTTATTTGATTTTTAGTCGCTGCATAGTACTCAGATGTCCAAGCTTTATAGATAGGGCCTGGGAATGATGCTCCTCTACCTTTAAGCTCATCAGCGTTAAGTGCTGTTAATGTTACCGAAGCCACTAACGCTGTTGTAAGAAGTTTTGAAAATGTCATTTTGTTTCCTTGTCATTTAAAATATATAGAGATTCTATAACAACTTGGTAACATTTTGATTACAGTTAATTGGGTGGGAAGAACCCCATCAAAAGGAGAAACTAAAGATGGGTATTTTTTAAGGTGCTTCTCTGCACCATAATGGAGTGAATTAGAATTTATAAATCATATCCAACTGTACACGCTCGTAATCAGCCTCTACATCTGTTTTACTTTTACTTTCATAAAGTTCGTTGAAGAAGAAGTTACCTGCAAGAAAAAGGTTTTTACCAGCTTTATACTTTGCTCTAACTGCATGACCTTTTGCAGCAGTACCACCACCAAAGTTATCTGAATCAGAGTATGCACCCAAGACGGCATCTTCTTGAGTATCAGTATATGAGTATTTCAGTTGCCACTCTCCAACATTTTTAGCTTTACCTAATTGAGCTGCTACATCATATCCAAAGTTATCTTCATCTGCTCCAAAGTTATAGGCTACTCCTGCTGCAAGTTTTAATGGCTTACCAAATACATCTTTAATCTGTAGTTCGGCAAATCCTTCTGCAATGTGGTAATCGTTTTCGTACAAGTCATTTGCATCTAAGCTATTTCCTTTACTTTTACCAAAAAGTGTTGTATTTCCTTTGAAACCATCATAATAATAGATACCTGAACCTAGATTAAGTTTCCCAGCATCTACTTTTGTTTTATGTACATATTGTGCTATAAAAAGATTCACATCATCTTCTGCAACCGATGCCTCTTCCAAGGTTGGTTGATTTATACCTACAGTGATTAACCTTGTCTCATCTTGATATTGGTAGTTTACCCCATTCATTGAAACATCATTATCCCAAACAAGTTGTGACTTAATAGGTCTATACATCATATAAGGTTGTCTACCTATTTTGTATGTAGCGTTACCAGACTCATGCTTGAGACCTAAAATATTGAATCTAAGTGACTGCCAAAAGTAGTCACTCAAAGGTTCATCCTCAAATGTTTGGTTTCCTGAAGTTGGGTTAGCAAAACCACTTCGCATACCAGATTCTAAAGTAAGATTATCAGTTACATCAACATTTAGACCTAATCTCAAACGATACCTATTTCTATATGTATTGTCTTTATCATCTCTTTCGATACTCTCATATCTAAGTCGCAAGTCACCTTTTGCATGAATTCTCTCAAGAATGCCACTTTTAGATTCTTGTTTTGTTGGGTTCTCTTTAGATGGTTCTACTTGTACAGTATCACTTGCCATAGCAGCTGTTGCCATTGTTGCTATTGATAACATAATCCTTTTCATGTCTGTCTCCAATGTTTGTTAAATTGAGCGAAGTATATAACAAAATGGTTACAGTATGGTTACATAATGATTACAGAGATTTTCTTCAAGCTTTTGTTAATTAAAACGGTAACCTATCCCCCTAATCGCGGTAAAGTACTTTTTGGTATTATTGGCATCTATCTTTTTTATTAGACGGTTCATTCTAACATTAATGGTTCGTTTTTTGGTGTTTTTATCATCCCAAACCTTTTCAAGTATATGGTCTCTTTCTAAAATAGTATTTTTGTTATGTATAAAAAATTTCAGAAGATCAAATTCAAGTTTTGTTAATTCAACTTCTTGAGTACCTATATAACACTTCCGAGTATTTAAATCTAAAGTAATATCACGATGGGACAAGCTCTCATCTTTTAATCCATAAGTACGTCTCAGCAGAGCTTTAATACGACAAACAAGCTCTCTAATACTAAAAGGTTTAACAAGATAGTCATCTACACCACTAAAGAAAGCCTGTTCTATATCATCTTCTGATGCTTTGTCACTCAAAAAAATAATGGGTATGTCATACCCTTTCTCTCGAATATACTCAGTCAAGTTAAGACCATTCATATTTTTCATCTCTCTATGGATAAGAAGTAGATGTACTTTTTTGAGATGCTGTTCTATATTTGTGATTGATTGAATCTCAACTACATCAAAAGCATCTTTGAGAAGATGAAGCTTTCTTAGAACCAAAAGCTCTTCCTCATCTCCCAAAATTAATATTTTTGCTGTTTTTTTCATCATTAAAACTTTGAAGATATCCCTAGGCTAAAGGTTTGCCCTGTTTTGAACTTTTTGGTTACATTTGAACCTTGCCTCCAAACGGTTGCATCATCAAGAATATTTCCAACTTTGAGTTTAACATTTAAGTTGTCTAAACCATACATATCTAGGTTTTTAAGTTTCTCTTGCCATACCAAGTCAAGCATCTGTGGTGGTGTCTCAAAGTTATCAGGGTAAGCATACTCATCAATGAGTCCTACTTTACGGATTCTCTCTCCCATTTTATTGTATGATAAGGCTACATTTCTCTTGTCATTATCATAACCTAGGGTTGTATTTAGAACCACTTTTGAGAGACCTTGAAGTTGTCTATGGTTGGTACTAAAAGTATCTAACTGCTCATCTCTGAGGGTTACATCAGACTCAGTATAAGAGAAGTTTCCTGAGAGATAGTAGTTGCTAAACTCTTTCCCCAACATATCAAGATTTTTTCTTCCATCGACCTCTACCCCATATAAAATAGCTGAATCAGCATTATCAAATGAGTAGATAGGAAGTGAAGATGATGGAATCATTACATCTTCGATTGGTTTGTCTAAATATTTAAAGAATAGACCAGCTTTAACATTTTCAGTATCACTCATGTAGTGAGAGTATTTTAAATCTACACTATAGATGTTGGTGTTTTCAAGCTCAGGATTACCAATAACGGTTGCCACATCATAAGGGTGAAAATACTCCCCACTCGTAAACTCTCTAAGGTCTGGGACAATATAGGTTTTAGATACAGCAACATCAAAATGATTGTCTTCATTATGTTTATACTTTAGACTAACATTAGGGTAAAAATCATTGACCTCTAACTCTTCTGGAATACGCTGAATGAGTCTTCTTTGAGACATATCAGGGTTCTCTCTATCCTCTTTGTACTGGTAAACCTTTTGATTAAGATTGACATATCGAACACCAGCCGTTACTTCAATATTACTGTAAGGTTTCATAAAAGCACTACTGTAGAGGCTATACTCATCTACATAAGCATCAAAGTAATCAGCTGGTTTAAAGAGAGGACTTACTAAGAAAGGTCGTTCATCATAAGGAGTGTCACTTCTAACATACTCATAGTAGATCGATTCAATATCGCTGTCCATCTCACTATCTTCTACATCAACCCCACCGATACTTCGTAAAAAGAACTTGTTTTGACGTGAGATTCTCTCTTTTGAACTCATGTTAAATCCAAACTCTACTTTGTCCTCTTCACTGAAAATAGGTAGCTCTACCTCATTTTTAAGATACATCGCATAGAGTTTATCATCAGATTTCAGTCTATTGGCAAGGTGGTTAGATAAGGTGTTGTCCGTAAATGTTTTACCACGCTCCTCTATGTATGCATAGTGAAAGTTATTTGGTTGATAGAGGTTAGCTTGGGCATACTCTAAACCAAAACTGGCTTTAGCTTTTTGGTTAAAAATCTCATAATCAAACTCACCGTTAAGTTGGTCAACATTAAGTACTCTCTCTTCCCAATCAAGATAGTACTTGATGAGGTGGTCATAGTTAGAACCCATAATTCCATCAACTATTCTGGTACTCTTTTTAGCATTACGTGTATAGAGTTTGGTATATTTCAAGCTAAATAAATCTAGGTAGTTATAGCCTATATTTAAACTTCCTCCCTGATAGTAAGAGGAGTAAACTTTGTTATTGGTTCCATACTTATCAGCTTCGGTATGGAGGTGACCATCACTTCCCATATCGTAACCATAGAACTCCTCTTCAACCATTTTATGATTTTGAGAGTAGCCATAGTTGGCAAACACAGAGACCTTATGCTCTTCATTAATCTCAAAGTTTTCAGCCGCTTCAATAGACCCACTAAATCCTATAGGTAAATCTCTTTTATGAAGGTTATAGTCTCTATCGACATAATCTTTGGTAAATGATACCAGCTCCTCTTCTGTAAAGTAGTCAGTTGTAAACCCTTTAACTCTTTCTCCAACATTCACAGCAGAGGCATTTAAAATATCGTCTAAAATAGCTCGATATCCATTATCATAACCCATCCAGTCGGTTTCGCTACCTACATAGTTGTTGCTCTCTTCACCTGTGTTAGCGTTACCTTTAACTCCCATAGAGATTTTAATAAAACTCTCATCAGATTTGTCTTTGGTTCTGATATCAATATATCCTCCACCAAAACTACTAGGGATATCAGCAGAGGCACTCTTTTGAACTTTAAGTGAACCGATAACGCTTGAGGGGAAGATATCGAGTGGAACGGTTCTTTTGGTTGGGTCAGGAGAAGGCAGAGGTAGAGAGTTCATCTCAATATTTGAGTATCGCTCTCCAAGTCCTCTAACATAGATGTTTTTTCCACCAACAAGGGTAATACCTGTAACCCTTTTTAGTGCAGCTGCAGCATTACCATCACCTTTTTTAGAGAACTCTTCAGAACCTAAGATATTTGCAATAGCACTTGTCTCTTTCTCTTCAGCCATAATGTCTGCGATACTTCCCTCAATCTTAGGAGCCAATACCACAAACTCTTCAAGCTCTAAACTTGCAGGAGTTAACTCCACTGTTTTTGAAGTAGAGCCATCTTTTTCAACTTGAATTTCACTAATGGTCTGAGCTGAGTAGGCTGAGTGAACAACCGACACACTTACACTGCTGTTAGCAGGAATCTTTATACTAAAATGACCATTGTCATCCGTTCTTGCATCGATAGAGGTTCCCTTAACAAAGACTCTAGCTCCTGCGATAGGGGCTTTTTTATCTGAGGTAATAACGCGACCATTAAGCGTTCCTGTTCCTTTGGCTTTGAGTTCTTTTTCTTGTTGTTTGTCGGACTTTACATCACCTATAGGGGTATCGATATCAATCTCAGGCTCATCCATAGTAAACGAAGCAACCACTTGGGTATCTCTGTTCTCTTTAATGGTAACAGGCTTTTTAAAGTAACCTAAGTTTTTACTGTTGGCACCTTTTCCAAATATCTCTATTTGGTGTTCTCCTACGGTTAGGGTGATTTTAGCTGAACCATCTCTATCGGTATGTATGGTTTTTTGGGCATCGATAACAATCTCGTTGTTTGAGAGTGGTTTTCCATCTTTTAACATAAAGACAGAGAGGGTTCCTACCTCTTGAGCATAAGCAAAAGGAGGAATCACAGCTAAAATGGAGAGTGTTAAGAGACGTAAGTTGGGTTTCATTATATACACTCCAAACTATTTTTTTTACATTTTTCAATATTTTTACGAATAAGCGTTGCTTTTGAGAAGAGGGCGTTGTCGTTTATCTTCTTAAAGTGTTTCTCGGCATGATTGTAATCTTTTGCCATATAGTAGGCGTAGGCTAGGGCGTAGCGAAGATTGTCATCGCTTAGCATTGAGTATCGTTTTAGACCATCTTCTAGTCCTATAACTTTTTCATACTCTTCTCGCTCAATCAAAATGGCAACTTTCTGTTTAAGCTTCTCTTTTTTATCAGTGATTTGAGAGTTCAAGTAGAGTGCATGAGGTAAGTCTTTGGCTCTTCTGTACATCTCTGAAGCCTCTTTGGTATAGTTATGGTCATAGTATGAAGCCTGTTCAAACAGATGTGCTGTCACATGAATCATATCGCGTTTTAGGTAGGCATGACCCAAAACCATACTAAGTTTAGGTGCTTTAGGAAATTTGATTTTTGCCTCCTCTAACACGTTAATGGCAGAGTCAAGTTCACTCCCACTCATAAGCATCTGTGCCAGTGCTAAATACTCTTTTGGACTCGCTTTACCCATATCCATATAGGCTTTAGAGGCATCAATGGCTGCTTGATAGAGTTTAAGCTCTGCAAGGTAGTAGAATTTCTGTTTAAGCAGGGTTGCATCTTCGGGGAAGAGTTCACTCCCTCTTGATAGTGCTTCAATCGCTCCACTGTGATCTTTGAGTTTCCAAAAACAGTCTGCTCTAAGGGTAAAGAGTCCAGCTCTGTTCCGTCCTAACTCCCCAGCATTATCTAGGGCTTGAATGGTATTGGCATAATCTTTAAGTTTAAAGTATGATTTTGAGAGATGAATATGAAGTTTATCTAAACTCTCTTGTCGTACTTTCCCCGCATCAAATGGTGGCTCTTCGACTTTTTTAGGTGCCTCTTTCTTTTCACTAAAAACAGAAAAGAGGTACTCTTTTTGAGCTTTAACTTTAGGTGGTGCTTTGTAGACTTTAACTTGAGTAGCCTCAACAGCTTGGTTAAATGACTCAATAGAAGCTTCATACTCTTTTTTCTTAACAGCCAATACCCCTAGCATAGTATGGTATTTTGCTGCATCAAAATAGTCACTGCTTTGGTCTACAGCCTCTAGCTCTTTTTGTGCTTTTTCATACTTCCCATCAAAAATCATCATGGTTGCCAGTGACATATGGTCGACTGTAGGAGCTTGTGCTGTCTCTTCAGCATGAAGTGACATTAGTGACAATGCTAAGATTAGTGGTAAATATTTTACTTTTAACATATAACTCCTTTTAGTTAAAGTCAAATCTGACTTTTTGTTTAGCCCAAACTTTCACGGCTTGACCTTTATATTTCGCTGGTGAAAATCGCCAACTTCTTACACCACTAAGTGCCACAGCATCAAAAACACCTGAAGGGAACGACTCTAAGACTTGAGCCGTCTCTACAGATCCTTGTTTGTCAATCAATACATTGACAATCACATACCCCTTGATACGTTTTTTCATCGCAGCTGCTGGGTATGCCATTTTTGAACGTGAGAGTACTCTTGGTTTGACATCAACGGTATTTCCATTCATAACGGTATCTTCAGATATCTCATCAAGTAGCTCTGTGGCATCACCAATCATATCACCTGTATTAAACTCTGGTATATCCATCGCAATACCACCTAAACTCGAAGCCAAATTAGGCATAGGGGCTTTAGGTGGAGCTTTTTGAGGTTTCGGCTTTGGCTTTGGTTTCGGTTTGGTTGCTTTTTGCGTCACCTTTTTTTCCATTTTGACATAGCGTGACTCTTTTTTGACTTTCTCTTCTTTCTTTTTGACAGGTTTGTTAAATGCCAAAACCAATGACATCATCAGTATCCCACCAAAAAGCATAAAGAAAAAGGCATAAATAGCTTTACGCTTTGTGCCATATTTCTGTTTAGCCATAATTCACGACCATCGAACGTATTACTCTCTTGTCTCTTCTCAACATTTATACTCCAATGTAAAATTAATAATCTATATTAATATGAATTGGTAACAATAAGGCAACAGTACGGTTACAGTTTGGTAACATTGGTTAATGGGTTTTTTGGGTGTTTCGGATTTGTGAGGTTTTAGAGATAAGTTAAAAGATTTTGATTTACCCTAGAGAGTGTAAACCGATTTTATTGCCCTCACTATCGATAAAAAGTGCAAAAAAACCACTCTCATCAGCATGTGGTGTTTTAGGAACAATAGTCTTCCCACCAGCAGACTCAACTTTATCTAAAACGACTTGAAGATTCTCTCCAGCATTGAGGTAGATGGTGACACCATTTGAAGAGGGTATATACTCATCGTTTTGCATCAAAACACCAAATGGCATTTTCCCTTCACTTGGGAAGAGTCCTACTTGCATCCCTTCAAAGTCCATTTGTTCAATTTCGATATCTAAAATATTCTGATAAAAACTGATAGCTCGTGCAATCTCTGTTACGGGTATTTCAAAAATAGCAATAGTATTTTTCATATGATTCTCCTAGAATGTTTATGTTAAATCAATTTTAGTCTATACTTATGATAGAGTATAATATTTAAAAATAATTTATAAAAAGAGTATATTATGAAAAAACTTACAGTTTTGTTAAGCACCCTAGTATTTACGTGTACCCCAAGTTGGTGTAAATCTAGTAAGCTTGTACTCGCAGAGCAGTATATTTGTACTTTAAGGGTATTGGGTTCAGCCGATATGCTATTAAATGAGATTTACGCTCGTGTGATGAAGTTTAAAGGTAAAGAGGGACAAGAGGGCATGTGGGCAAGAGAAGTCAAAAGCAATCAAATGGATTGGATAAAAAAACGTAACAAAATCGAAGATGAAGATGAGGTTTTGGCAAGTTATATGGGACGTATTGACAAACTTTATGCAATCCTCAAAGATAAACAAACACGTGCAGTATCGTTGGTTTATGGAAACATCAAAGATGTTTATACTGCTGTAGTAAACCTCACACCCCAGAGGTTGAATCTCCACTTTTTTTCTAAGGTGGAGCATATAAACTAAAACACTACGAACTCACTCGAAGAGAACTATCCCCTTGACCCATAAGTTTAATCAAAGTCCGTAAAGCCTCATTTACCGACTTAGCATCAGGGAAAAATTTGGTAACATCGCTATCTAGTTTGATAATATTGACACCCTCTTTATAACGCTCGGCGTATTTACCTCGGATACCATTACTAAAGTCATACTCTTCTAACATTTCATCTTTTGGGTTCATGATTAATACTCCTCATAAAATTTTTGTTCTTGTTTGGTTGCTTTTCGTGCTGAAATAATTCGTAGAACATCTCTTCTTTCTACGTGTACAACAACCAAAGGTTCATTGTTTTGTCTTTTACTATTATATACCTATAGTTTTAAAATAGATAAATTTTATTTAGTATATTTTTTGTGTAGGTGGTAATATTCAAAAAGAGTTCTTTAGAATAAATATGACAATTTGACATATTTTAAACAAAAAATATTTTTTAATGTTAAACTACTGAAAAGTAACAACTTAATGCCTTATAGTATGTATTAAGTGTGTATTAAAGATGTTGGAGGTAAAATAAAAATGAGCAAAATAGAAAAACTCATTGAAAAATTGAGAAATAATCCAAGAGATGCCAATATTGCAATGATTAGAAAGATATTGGATAAGTTTGAGTTGGAGTATGTTTGGGGAAAGGGTGACCACTTAAATGTTAAACATCCTGAAATTGACTATATATTGACAATTCCTGCACATAAACCTATAAAACCAATTTACATTATAAAACTTCTAAAAATGATAGATGAGATACGAGGAGATGAAGATGAATGAAGAGATTAAAATTCGAAAATTGACCGAGGAAGAGGGTGGAGGTTATTTGGCAGAGTATACCCACTTAAAAGGGTGCATAGCAGATGGTGAAACTAAGATAGAAGCATTGCAGGAGTTAGAAAAAGCAAAAGAGAGTTGGCTACTGTCTGCTCATGAGTTTGGAATGGAAGTTCCTGAGAAAGTAAAATATAAACGCATTAACATTACCTTTCCTGAAAAGCTTTTAGAAAAGCTTGATGATGTTTTAAAAAATGAACTACATATGAGTCGAAGTGCTTTTTTTCAGCAGAGTGTTCAGCAGAGTTTGTTGAGATGAAAGAAGAATATAATTTAAGCACCATGAAATCACGACCTAACCCTTATGCAAAACAGTTAAAAAAACAAGTGACCATACGACTAGAGACAGAGGTGATTGAGTATTTTAAAAATATGTCAGAGGGTGTAGGGATACCTTATCAGAGTTTGATTAATCTTTATTTACGAGATTGTGTCTCTTCCCATCGTGAATTGAAGATGCAGTGGCAGTAGAGGAATATTTTTTTATGACAATATTCCACTTTTTTAGTTTTCGCGTAACTTCAGTGATATAAGTTTTTTATAAAAGGGCAACAAGTTGTTGCCCAATTGGAAAATGAAAAAATTCCAACAATTTGTTGGATAAATTTATTGAGGTTAAACTCTTTATCACACTACAAGGTTACTACCCCATCTCTTTAGTAGTAGAAACAGCCACATCTTTAGCACCAGACATACGGCACTCATCGACCACGTCTATAAGCTTATTGACTGGAATGTTGTCATCGGTAATGACCAAAACATTTTTATCGGTTGCTGTTCGTAGTAAATCTCTTACTTTACTCTGAATCGCCCAAACTTTTACAGGTTGGTTGTCTATGTAAACTTCTCCTGTATTGTCTATGTAGACACGCACAATTTTTGATTCAGCTTTACTCGCACTTGAAGCAGATGGTCTATTGATATCTAACTTCATATCTTTTACAAAAGTTGTGGTTACCATGAAAAAGATAAGCAAAATAAATACCATATCAATCAATGGTGATACATCAACATCGGTTGGGTTATCGGTTCTTCTCTGTTTAAATCTCATCTCTATCTTCCTTTGCTGATAATGTGTCGGCAATCTGCTCAAATTCTAAAGCAAATCTCTCCTCTTTTTTATCTAAAATTTTTCCTAAAATAAGCCCTGGCACAGCCACAACCAATCCTAACTCTGTGGTAAAGAGTGCCTTTGAAATACCACCAGAGATACTTGCTCCTTGTGAAAACATAGAACCTGTTGTTAGGGCATCAAAGGTCTCTATCATTCCCATAACGGTTCCTAATAGTCCAACGAGTGGTGCTAAAATAACAATGGTCTTTACTAAAGTTGAGTACTTACCAATGATTGTTATATAGGGGAAAAGTGCATCATAGATATGATATTTCACTTTTAAGCCCAAAGCACTTGCTTCACGTGTTGCGTTCAGTGCATCAGCAATGGCATAATCTAAAAGACCTCTCATGCTCTGCTTTTCACCACGTTTTAGATGTTTGTCAATTTGTCGACGAACATTTCCCAATGTTCCTCTTTTAAGAACAAGGTATCGATACCCTAGTCCATACCAGAGGAGTAGGTTGAGTCCAAAAAGAACCCACATTACTACTCCGCCAGTATTCATAAAATTGACAAACACCTCCATGTATGTCACTATTATTTCTATCATTTTGCATCATTTTTTTCAAAAATATTTACAATATGTAACGCACTCTGCTCCATAGAGTCTTTGATGTTTTGAGCCCAACCAGAGAGTAGGTTTCCTAAAAGTAGAAGAGGAATAGCAACAATAAGACCAAACATAGTAGTAATTAACGCTTCAGAGATACCACCAGAGAGCATTTTAGGGTCACCTGTTCCATACTCTGTAATCATATCAAACGTAGCAATCATACCTGTAACCGTTCCCAAAAGACCAAGCAGTGGAGCAACGGCTGCAAGAACCATCACAAAGCCACCAAATTTATCGATATGTCCACTCTCATTTAAGATGTTTTCCATAACAATATCTTCGATACTCTCACGCTTTCTTTTAATATTTCTAAGCGTTGATTTTATAACTCTGGCAGCTGAACCTTTAAAGTCTTTTATAGCTTCATAAGCCTCATCACCTCTACCCTCTTCTACTTTTTCAGCAACTACTTTTGAAATTTTCGTCACATTAGAACCTGCCCAAAAGAGAATAAATACTCTAACAACCAGCAATAGAAGACCCAAAGCACCAAGCCCTAAAATAATGTAACCAATGACACCACCACCTTCAAGTACATCATCAAATGTTTTCTCTTTTTTATACTCTACTTCTTTCTCTAGATTCTCATAGACAAAGATATCGAGGTTTGGTCTCATCTCACCTGCAAAGAGTGCTTTAGCATCATCTGATGAGCCTACTGCGTTCCATAGCTTATAGTCACCATTTCCAGCAGGAGCTAAGGCACCAGAAGCTTTTTGGGCGATACCGTAAGTTGCAATATTACCGACTTTAACAATGTCACCTTCGGCAACAGACCCATCTGGTAGATAAAACTTCCCACTCTCTTTTTGTATAGAAGAGAGTTTTCCATAAAGATTTAGTGCATCACTAAATGCTTTTTCCATCTTCTGAGCATCGGTTGTTTGGTTACTCTCATCAACTTTAATTCCATAAGTATCTAGGGTTGCTTTAGCTTGTATAACCACTGAACCTGTAATCTCAGAGTTATTTTCTTTGTCATCAATCTTCTCTTTGAGTTTAGTAAGCTCTTTCTGTTTAGTTTTGAGTGCTTCACCTAAATCTAGGTATTTGTCTTGAAGATTTTTTGCTTTTGCTTTTGCTTTTGCAAGGTCGCTGTTTTGTTGAACTTTTTCTTTCGTAAGTCTGCTTTGAAGCTCTGCTTTTTGTGCCTTTAAAAAGGTATACTCTTTGTTATAAGCATCGCTTAGTTCGTCAGCTCCAACCGTTGTGCTAATAAGTAGTAGTGCTACCAGTGCAGTATAGAATTTTTTCATTATTTACTCTCCATTAAAACTAAAGCATTTGGAAGGGAAAAGTACCCTGTACGAATCTGTTTCTGTAAGGAGTCAAAGAGTGCAACTATCTTGGTTACACTCTCCTTATCGTTAATCACTTTGTAGCTATAGCCATTACCCTCTTTAGTAACGTAGCCAACCTTATCATCAGGGGTTGCAAAATACATCATCACTGAACCAAGTTTAGCAATTTTTGCCAGTTTAACCTCTCCATTAAGCTCAATCTCTTGTTTAAACAGACCAATCTCTTTGGTTAAACGGATGTTGTCATCATAACTTGCCCAGATAAGTGAGAGGGCTTTCTCTTCCGTAATCACTCCATCGTTGAGTTGAGTTTTTAGCTTCTGTACATCTGATAGACGTTGGGTTGTCTTAAATGGAATCCCAACTTTAATACTAGCCTCTAAACTATCAAGAGCTTTAATAAGGAGTGGTTTAATACTCTCATTTTTAGTTGATAGTGTTAAGAGTTTTTTATTTGCCTCTTCTAATTCCGACTCAGTCACCTTAA
>JAHZJZ010000357.1 GCA_022600655.1 Campylobacterota bacterium
ACCCTTCACAGTATCCTACCCATGCTCGTATGATGCCAGATCTTGGAATCACAGCTGATGAGGCAAAAGGGTTGGTAGCATTCTTGAAACATATGAGTTCTATTGATACAAATGGTTTCCCAAGAAACTTTGGTAAAGAGGAGGCAACAACAAATGCTAAATAGTATTAAAGTAAATCAGTTGACCAATGAGGGTCAAAAATTAGGGATGATGTATTTTAGAGTAGCCATTATACTCTTTGGTGCACAACTGCTTATGGGGCTTATTGCTGCGATTCAGTTTTTAGCTCCTGGTTTCTTGTTTGAACTGTTCGATTTCTCAGTAGCACGTATGGTACACATCAATGCTTTGGTAGTGTGGATGCTCTATGCGATGATTGGTTCAGTCTATTTTATGCTCACCGATGAGACAGGTCACGAAGGTGTAGCTCTAGGTCTTGGTAAGTTGGCATTTTGGGTATTAACTGCAGCCGTTACCGTAGTTGTTCTGGTCTATATCTTTGTTCAAGTTGGTGCTGGTACTGAGAGTACATTGTGGCTGATTAATGAGGGTCGTGAGTATATTGAAGCTCCAAGATGGGCAGATATTGGAATTGTTGTTGTTGTTTTGGTCTTCTATTACAATGTATTTGCGACTTATATGGCAGGTAAAAAGACAGGAATCATGACCGTTATGGTTGCTGACCTCTTAGCTCTTGCTGGTCTCTATCTTGCTGGTATGTGGTATACTGACAATATCTCTATGGATCAATTCTGGTGGTGGTGGGTAATACACCTTTGGGTTGAAGCGACATGGGAAGTATTTGTTGGTACTTTGGCTGCATTTGCCTTGATTAGACTGATTGGTGCTAAACGTGAAATTGTTGAGATGTGGTTATGGATTGAAGTGTTGATGCTCTTTGGTTCAGGGATTCTTGGTTTGGGTCACCACTACTTCTGGATTGGTACACCTGAGTACTGGTGGGAGATTGGAGCGTTGTTCTCTTCTTTAGAGCCTGTTCCTTTGGTTGCTATGTTTGTGCATGTCCTCTACGATTGGGGTAAAGAGCAGGGAGCAGCTAAAGCCAGAGGTGAAGAGGGTAACGTAGTTACTAATGGACCTGCAATGGCATGGATTGTTACCAATGCGTTTGGAAACTTCCTTGGGGCTGGTATATGGGGATTCTTCCATACGCTACCACAAGTAAACATCTATACCCACGGTACACAGTTTACAGCAGCCCATGGTCACTTGGCATTCTTTGGAGCTTATGCGACGATTTTGATTGGTATGATGTATTTTGGTATCCAAAAAGCGTACGGTGTTAAACGAATGAGAGCGACCTTTAACTCTAAGATGGCGATTATTTTGATTACACTGGGTGTGCTTGGTATGACCGTTGCCTTGACCATTGCAGGGTATGAGCAGGTCTTGGTTGAGAGAGCTGAACTGGGTGGAACATGGGAAGCATTCTTTATAGCACAGAACCTACCTTGGTATATTCAAGCACAGCTCTGGAGAACCATTATGGGTGTAGTTACTTTCATAGGGTTTATCTATCTGGTTATAGATATGCTTTTAATAGGTAAACAAGCTCAACAGGCTGAAGCGTAAATTAAAAAGGGTATCTCTTAAAGATACCCATTTCAATATAAAGGAGACAAAATGTTTTTTGAACCGTTTACAGATTTGGTGCCGAGTTTCTTTGGTTGGCTTAATCAAGGGCCTTTAACCCTGACTATCTTTTTACATACGGTGATTATTTTACCGATGTTCTGGATATACAAACAGGAGAAAAAAAAGTTAGAAGAGCAATAGATTGTTAGTTTAGTTTTCGGGGGTGGGGCTACGCCAATAGCCCCAAAAAATCGTAGTGTCTGAAAAATCAGACTAATAATTTTATCAAAATGAGCTTTGAGAGGGGTAAATCTTAGAGCTTATTTTCTTAATGAAAGGAGAAGAGATGAAAATCAATAAATTTTTAAGTATCGCAGCTTCAACATGTATAGCAGCAACCTTTGCATTAGCAGGATCGTCAACGATGAACTTCGCTGAGGTTTATGAGAAAGAGTGTCAAGGGTGCCACGGACCAATTCACCAAGGTGGAGTAGGGTCAGACCTTAGACCAGCAGCATTGAAAAAGCAAGAGACCTATAAACTAGAAGAGGCCATTATGGATGGTGTAGAAAATACAGCAATGCCAGCATGGAATACTAGTTTCTCAAAAGATGATGCAGCTGGTATGGTAAAGTGGTTAATGGATTGGAAAAATACCGTTGAGTTAACCCTTGATCTTGATGAGGTTAAAAAAACTTGGCAGAAATTAGCAGACGTAGAAGCTCTTGCTAAAAAGTATCCAAAACCAACCGAAGTAAAATCAGTACTTGATATTACATTTGCAACAGAGAGAGATGCTTCTTTGGTTGACTTTATTGACTCAACCACAGGTAAAGTACTCTCACGACATAAAGCTGGATTTGCTGTACACGTTACGGTAACCAACAAAAAGAACCCAAGATATGCCTACTCAATTTCACGTTCAGGTAAGTTAACCATGTTTGATATTGGAGCTCCAGGGCAACCAGCAGTGGCATCGGTTCAGGTAGGTCAAGAGTCAAGAGGATTGGCTGTCTCTCCAGATGGTAAATATGTAATCGCTGGTAACTACAACCCAGGTGGTGCTGTATTGTGTGATGCGATGACACTAGAGCCACTCAAAGCGTACGATACCAGCCGTGTAATTGATCCTGATGGTCAAATTGGACCAAGTAGGGTTGCATCATTGGCTGATACCCCATATGGACCATACTTTGCGATGGCACTTAAAGATGCTGGACACACCTACATTATTGACTACTCTAAACCAGACTTCCCAATTGTAGGGGATATTCCAAACATTGGTAAGGTTCTTCACGATGCGTTCTTAAATGAAGATGAGGGTGAAGATTTTGGTCGATACTTTATGATTGCTTCTCAAGGTTCTGATGTTATGGGAATTGTTGACTTTAAAGAGAAAAACCTTGCTGCTAAAATTCATACAGGTGAGAAGTCAAAACCACACCCAGGTCAAGGTTCATCTTGGTTCTCTAAAGGACAGAAGAAACAGCTTCATGCTACAGTTTCTATGAACATTGGTTCAGTTGTTATCTGGGATTCAAACTGGAAAATAGTTAAAAAAGTTGAAACAGCTGGTGGTGGTCTCTTTATCGGTACAGCACACGATACACCGTATCTTTGGGCTGACTGTGTACTTGGTAAACCAGACAAGTACAATGAGGTACACTTAATTAACAAAGACACATTAGAGACGGATAAAATCATTAAAGTTGGTAAATTAAAAGGTCAACTGATTGATGCTAAAACGAAAAAAGTACTTCAAGAGTGGGATGCAACTCAGCATGAGAAAGTTCCTGTAAATGAAGTGGCTTCAACAATCTCTAAAGAGATGTTAATGCCAATGCCTGATAAATTGGGTGCACCTGTTAAAGAACCAGTAGCTCCAAGATTGCTTCATGCAGAACCTGCTAACCATGGTGAATGGACTATGATTTCTGAGTGGACAACGGGTAGAATTGGTATCTACAACTCTAAAACAGGTGAGTTTATTAAGTACATTGAGAACTTAACAACTCCGACATTTACCTACTCTGTTGAGCATAGACAACATATTCCTGGTGCGTAATTAAATTTTTTTGTGGGCATCTTTGCCCACACTACATAAATATTAGTGAAACCTATTTTATTTTGATAGACGAAACCTCACTCCTCCTCTGGTAAAGTAGGTTTCCCTAATATTTATAGAACACTGCTAACTAGCAGTTTGGGTTTTTATAGGGTATTGATATTAAATATAGTTAG
>JAHZJZ010000358.1 GCA_022600655.1 Campylobacterota bacterium
ATATGACCTCTCCCCAATCGAGCCTCTTTTAATATATAAATTATATTTTTTATATCATAGTCAGGGAGTTTTTCTTGCAATACTTCTATAGAGGTCTTTAGTCCTCCATCATTAGAGAACATCATATTTGATATTTTAATAGAACATTCCATAGTACTTTCAACAGTTACTCCTCTCTCTTCCAACTCATCTTGTACCTCAGCTAAAAGAGTTTTCAATAAAAACGCTAAAAAGTTCAGATTGATTTTTGGGCAGTTGATGTTGATGTTTCTCTGCATATTTGGCAATCAACATGGCAGAAAAAGGATTTTTTGCAATCTGTACCAAATCGGGTCTTGTAGTAAAAAGTTTTTTGATTAAACCATCTTGTCTATACCCTATATTCTCTAAGGTTTGTATAATCTTACTCTCATTAAACGGTCGAATCTCCAAAACAGTTTTAGCAAGAAACTCTCTTGATGGTTTTTTATATAGCCTTGAAGCAACTATCCCTTGACTCTCTTCTGTTCTCGCTCCTGTTAAAAATATATTTAAAACTTCAGAGAGATTGGCTATCAACTTTGTATTCTCTTTTGAGTTTATTACCTGTGGTATCTCATCAAAAGAGTCAAATAGATAATAGATATGACCATACTCATGTAGTTTATCAAATATAGTCTCTTTGTCATCTATCTCTTTAAAAAAAAAATGTTTGATTATGGGGTCACTTCCTCTTTTTATATAGGAGATAATAAATGTTTTTAAATCTTCAACTGTTAATGTCCTATTTTTTTCAAAATTCCACTCTTTTAAATTGATATAGATAGGTATTTTTCCTGTTACTTTTGTCTCATCAGAAAGCTCTTTTGCCAATTTTCTTAAAGCCACACTTTTACCTGAGCCTGGCTCACCAAGTAATAAAAAGAGTCTATCTTTGGAGCTTTTGATAGCTATTAATAAATCTAAAATCTTTCTTTTATCATCTTTTTCTGTTTTGATTAAAACTTCTGCATCTAAAGGTGTAAAATAGTGAGAACTCCAATCAAGTTGTCTATCCAACCTCTCTATATCATCACTAAAGGCTTTAGATATATTAACCATCTTTAGTATAAAATCCATATCCAGTATTTTTGATAAATTAGACAGTCTAGAATGAATCTTCATAGCTGTAGAGTCCTCTTTTGCCATAAAATAGTTAACGAAAAAAACACCAAGAAGTAGGATAATCAATGTACCAAAATGAACCAATGAAGAGATTTCACCCACAGGCTGTTGAGTAGCATAATTAGGAAAATAGCTTTTAATGAAAGCATTAATAAACTTCATCAAAGGATTGGCAACAGGAGGAAGAAGCGATAATGCTGTTGTAAACAGAATAAATAGAGAGAAATATCTTATACTATTTTTCGTTTTATTTAATAAGACCAATACGGTTACAAACATTATCGTTATAAGAGCAGAAGCAAGTAATATCAGCTGTGTTCCATCTGATACTATTAACCCAATTAGTGTTAATAACAGAATTGTAAATATAGCTAAAGTAGCCACTTTATATTTACCATCAAGGTTGTGTAGAAACTCTTTCATGCATGTATTTTCCCTATTTATAAGATTTAATATTATAACTTAAAAAATAATGAATGTAAAACATAACAACTCACTCCATAATACCCAAATACCTACACTATCGTACACGCCAAATCTTAGAAAAGTCAAAATCAATCCCACACTCTTTAAGCTCAAACTGATACATCTCATCTGAGAAGTCACCTACTTTAATGTAACGACCCTCATAAAGTTTATAAAGTTTTGCTACCTGTTTATCAGGATAGACAATGGCATAATATACTACACCCTCTTGCTGATAAAGTTCAAATTTGAGTGTTTCATCTCGTTTAACTGTTGAGGGAGAGGCAATTTCAAAAATAAGTTCAGGTTTTTTGGTGATTTTTTCATCAGGTTCATAACAGATGACTAAGGTGTCAGGTTTGACTACTGTATCGCTAGAGATTTCCCAGTCAATTTCAAAAAGAGCTTGGCATTTTGGACAATTGTCTAATGCTTTATTTAATTCAACAAAGATTTTACCATTGATACTTTGGTGCGTTACCATAGGTGAAGGAGCCATGGCATAAGGGATACCATAAATAAGTTCCCAATCTCCCTTCCAATGGCGATAATCTTCGACACTGTAGTGTTCTATATATTGATGGGCTAACATTTAGATTATCCTTTTTTGACCTATTATATCATAAAAATCAAACCTACAATTTGCCGTACACCTCTTTCGAGTCATAAACCAAAGGCACAATTACATTGCCTTGTTTATCAATAGCACCCCATTGTCCACCAACAATTCGCATATGTTCTCCACGCTCCTCTTTCTCTTGTCGGCATCCATTACAAACAATCGCTTTGCCATCTTCAAATGGAAAGGCAAAATCAAACTGAGGAGGTATCACTACTTCAAGCTTTCTGTTCATAAATCCAAACTTCTTTTTAGCAATGGTTCGAGTTAAGCCCTCTTCAAAAAAATCTGCTCCGTTATCGAAAAAGAAAGTGCGTACTACTTTTCCACTTTTTAAGACATAGAAAATACCACTGTTAGTGTAGAGTGAGGTTAAGTTGTCTTCTGAAAAATTCATGTTATCTAAGTGTTTAGAGTAGACAAGTAGTGTGTCTTCATCAAAAAACTCTCCACAAATACCTTGGTTTTGAAACTCGGGTTCTGGGTTTTGTTTGCTTGCTTTGGCGATGTAGGAACATTCGGCTTTTTTAGGGTCTGTTAAGTCACAACCATTTAAGAAAATTACTATAAAAAGAAATAGAAATAGTTTACCGTAGCGTAGGCATTCCTGCCCACGATGATAAAATTTGA
>JAHZJZ010000359.1 GCA_022600655.1 Campylobacterota bacterium
AGATTCCGTCTTAAAAAAAGCTGACAGAATCGATAATTAGTGACCTAATTTTCAACAACTAAAGGTTGATAACATTGTTCACTTTTAAAAATAGAGAAAGCCATTAAAATAAGCTTTCTCATGGCAGCAATTACGGCTAATTTTTTAGATTTAGCCTGAGATGTTAAACGCGTATAAAACTCAATAACTCTGTCGTTCCATCTTAAAGATGCAAGAGTTGGGAAAAATAGAGCATTTCTTAACTGTTGACCACCATGCTTGGATATTCGTTGCTTACCTCGATAAGTTCCAGAATTTCTCATAACTGGGTCAAGACCAATAAGAGCTGTTAATTCTTTGGCATTAGCTAAAGGATATTTGATAAAAAATGAAATCAAATACAAAGCACTTTTATTTCCAATTGCAGGAATGGTTAATAGTGCTTCATGTTTTCGTTTCATTGTTTCATCTTTTAAAACTAAAGCCTCTATTTTACTGAAAAGCTTGATTGATTCATCTTCAAGAGTCTTAATCATTCTATGTATAATACGCAACAAACTTTTATTTGTTTCAGAAGTAGATTCTAACTGATTTTTTAATCTTTGTTTTGAAGATTGCATCCCTTCATAAACATTCCACATCTCTTGAATTTCAATAGCATGATGATTAGTTTTTGGTACTTCAATCATATCTGTCTCAACATGAGATTGATATTTATAAAGTACCTTGGCATCAATCTTATCTGTCTTTGAACGAACATTCAGTGACCGTGCAAAGTCTCGTGAAACTTTAGGACTCACAATCACACAATGAATCTTATTTTTGCTACAAAACTTTGTTATAGGATAAGAGTATACTCCCGTTGGTTCAAATATAAAAATAGTCTCTTTTATATCTTCAACTAATGAAACTATTGATTCAAATCCAATCTCACTATTCTCAAATTTATAACTTTTTTTACCATCATAGACATCTATACTTGATTTACTAATATCAATTCCGATATAATTTTTCATGTGATACCTTATACTTAAATTTAAAGGATTGCATTTAGGGTTTTCCTTAGTGAACTTTTCCTTGTACTACAAGCTAGACTTTATGAAGTTAGTCGTCAAAACGTTATTCATTTTATCTGCTTTTTATTCCGTTCAAGTTTTTTACTAAGGGTAATCTATCTACGTCACAAGCTATTGAAATAGTTAAATATATTTTTCTAATATTTTTTATTATTTGAATGCTTTAGGTCGGGTCGATTTACCCTTAATCCTTTGGAGGTATTTTATCATTTTTACCTCTATCTTTATTATACAAGGTCGGGTTGCCCTCATCCCGACAAAAACAAGCATAACATATAAGCCCAATATAACAAAGCCATATCAGTATACGATTTATCCATTGAACGATAAGTATTTTGGTATGCGAACTCATGTCGGGATGAGGGCAACCCGACCTACAAGATTTTGTTTTTTTCCATAAACCTTAAAAATTCCTAAAGCCCCAAAAGAGTATAATCCTCCCATGAAACAAAACACACTCTACCAAGCCACCATTGAAAAAACCATTAACTGTCCTCAGTGTGGCTACAGTTTACCTATCCACTTTAAATGGACTAAACTGCTGCAGTGTGAATCATGTAAATCTTCTATTTTTTTAGAAGATGAGGGGGCTAAAGTTATTGGTGAGGCTTCTACACTTAGTCCTGAGCCCTCTTTAGTACAGCTACGAGAGCCTATCCGAATAGATAAAAAAACCTATCTGCCATTGGGGAAAATTCGCTACAGCTATGGGCGTGGATTTTGGGAGGAGTGGTTTTTAAAGAGTGAAAACAATCGTGAGTTTTGGTTAAGCATTGATGAGGGTGATTTTGTTCTGGAGAGTAAAGCTAAAATTACCCTACCTTTTCACAATATTGACAAGCTCTCTGTCGGTAAACGTTATGGTAAATACGTAGTAACTGAGATGGGAGAGGGAGAGTGTGTAGGGTTTGAAGGAGAGCTTCCTGAAAATATTGCTATAGGTGACCTACACCGTTATGCACATCTTTCAGAGGGTGGTACATCTTTGATGACCGTTGAAGCCTCATCTAAAGAGATGAAAGTCTTTAGAGGAAATTGGATAGATGCTTTTAGCATAGAGAAGGTTTATGGATGAGTAGCGTCTATAGCATCAAGTGTCCAAAATGTGCCGCACCATTAAGGCTCATGGGTGGTGGTCGTGTAGAGACAATAACTTGTGCTTACTGTAAAAGTGTTATAGACCTCAATGACAACTACAAGATACTCTCTGACTTTAAAAATGCTTCTCGTCCTAATGTACCCTTTAAAATAGGAATGCAAGGAGAAATCAACAGGGTTGAGTATACGATTATTGGGCTGGTATATTATGAAACTACCCTCTATCCTCTTGAGCTTTGGAGTGATTTTCTACTCTTTTCACCTCTTTATGGCTATGCTTGGTTAACATATGAAAATGGACACATGGTTTTTTCTCGAAGAACACGTGATTTTCCTAATCTATTGTGGAGTGAGATACCCCTAAAATCTTCTACCTTAATTCAAAACCATCTTTATAACTTCTACAGTTCTTATGATGCAACCATACAGTATGTAGAGGGAGAGCTAACATGGATAGCTAAAAAGGGTGACAAAACCTCTTTTGTTGACCTCATCAACCCTCCTTATGGTATCAGTGCGGAACGAAGTAAAAAAGAGATTGAATACTATAAGAGTGAATATCTCAATGCTAAGGAACTCTATCAAGCTTTTAATGTTCCTAAAGAGCAACAAAAAGAGTCTAAA
>JAHZJZ010000360.1 GCA_022600655.1 Campylobacterota bacterium
ACTTATCTAAAAAAGTCAGGCTATTTAAAACCAATTATTCGAGGGTGGTACTATCAATCTCATCCAGCAGATAGAGATGGAGATACCACCACATGGTATGCAGGGTATTGGGAGTTTATTGCTAAGTATTTACAAAAAAGATTTGCTAATGAGTACTGTTTAAACCCTGAAATTTCTCTACTACTTCATACTAAAAATTCAATTATCCCAAAACAGATTGTCGTGGTGACTAAAAAGGGTTCAGTAGGGAAAGTAGAGCTTTTATACGGAACTTCCATTTTTATCTATCCTGAAAAAAAAACATTTCCCACTGAGTTGACAACGCTTAATGGTCTCAATGTTTTTACTTTAGAAGAGGCTCTTTGTAAAGTTGGAAAACTTTTTTATCAGAAAAATCAAAATGAGGTAGAGATTGCATTAGGTATGGTCAAAGATGTCTCTAAGCTACTTCATATTTTATTAATAAAAGAGCGAATGGATGATGCGACAAGCCGAATATGTGGTGCATTAAAGTTTGTAGGAAGAGAAGATGATGCTTTGCGTATAAAAGAGAGCTATGAGATGGCTACTTTCAAAAATGTATCGTTACAGAGTCCATTTACTGCAAGGGAACCTATACTCTCATTATCAAGAGAGCGAAACCCTTATGCTTTGCGTCTGAAATCGATGTGGCAAAAGTATAGAGTGGTGATTATAGGTATGTTAAAAGAGAAGGCTCTAGCCAAACAATCAACAGAAAATATTATGGCTGAAATGGATGAGAAATATCAAGCTGATGCCTATCATTCACTCTCTATCGAGGGGTATAAGGTGACACTGAACCTCATTAATAAAGTGGCAAATGGAAATTGGAGTCCAGAAGCAAACAGTGAAGATGAACAGATTAAAAATGCCTTAGCAGCTAAAGGTTACTACCTTGCTTTTGAAGCTGTCAAAAAGAGTATTGTTCAAAGTGTAGAACAAAAAAGAGATATAAGCAGTAGGCTCTCTACTGAACATCATAAATGGTATCAAGAGCTTTTTACCCCAACGATTCGCTCAGGCATACTAGAAGCGTATCACCTAGCAGGGTATAGAAATCATCAAGTCTATTTACGAGGTTCGTCACATGTCCCTTTTCCAAAAGAAGCCATAGTTGATGCAATGGAGGTTTACTTTGAATTATTAGAGAAAGAAGAGAACCCAATGGTTCAAGCGATACTAGGACACCATATGTTTGGTTTTATCCACCCCTACATGGATGGAAATGGTCGAATGGCACGTTTTATTATGAATGCCATTTTAGTCTCAAACGGCTACCCATGGTTGATTATAAAAGTAGAAGAGCGTGAGAGATACATGAACAGTTTAGAAGAGGCGAGTGTAGATGGAAATATTGAACCATTTGCTGGATTTATTTTGGAGTCGAGATGATTATGATAGAGAGATACGTAATGAGAAGCACTTTTGGGTGGCGTATGAGTGTATTCAGCAGAATGCTGTGAAAGTGAATTGAAGTGATGATAAGGAGAGAATTTATGGAAAGTATGAATAGATTTTGGGTGTATTTAGGAGTCGGAGGCTTTAGCCCCGAACAAGAAGAGTTTATTTCTGAAAAGAACTTTTTAAGAGTGTGGCTGAAGCCGACGATTCCTAAGCAAAATGGTATGCAAGAACTACTAGGAACAGTAAGCTTTAGCTACGTCACAGGGATGTTTGGTTCGGAGCTGAAGCCTCCGTTTCCTAGGGAGGTTAAATGCTCTACGCCGACATAGGAAATACAAGAATACATATTTATAATGGCAAAGAGGTCATCCACCTAACCCACAAAGAAGCCATAGAACAATACGCCAATCAAAAACTACAATACATCACCGTAAAGCATCAACTCAAAGAGCAGTTGAAAGGGTTGGAGAACTGGGCAGATATATCTAGTAAAATGATACTGAAAAATAGCTACGATACTATGGGAATAGATAGACGGGCATTGTGTTTGTCACACAGAAATGGGATATTTGTCAGTGCTGGTTCAGCGATTACAGTGGATGTAGTAGAAGAGGGTATTTATCAGGGAGGTTTTTTACTTCCTGGATTAAAAGCTTACATAAATGCTTATGGGGCTATCTCTCCAGCACTGCAAACAGCGTTAAATGGTGAGGTTGATTTGAACAGATTACCTCGTACAACTAAAGATGGGATAAGCTATGGTATAATCGCGTCGATAAAATCGCTCATAGAAAAACATCAATCAGGTAAACAACTTTATATATCAGGTGGTGATGGAGAGTTTCTTAGTTCATTTTTTGAGAATGCACTATTTGATGAGACGCTAATATTTCAGGGCATAAAGAACGCATTAAAGGGTAGTAGATGTTAACAGTGGCACTTCCAAAAGGGAGAATTGCAGAAGAGACTCTGGAGATTTTTTCAGAGATTTTTGGTGGAGAGTTTAAGTTTGAAGGGCGTGAGCTTATTATGGAAGTGGGTGACTTCCGTTTTTTAAATGTACGTAACCAAGATGTACCAACTTATGTTGAGTATGGCTCAGCCGATATTGGTGTGGTTGGGCTTGATGTGATTACTGAAAAAGAGTTAGACATAGTAAAGCTTTTAGATATGAACTTAGGTCGATGTAAAGTTGCCATTGGAATTAAAAATGAAGATGAGCTAGATTGGTCAAAGCCAAACATTAGAGTGGCTACGAAGATGGTAAACATCACTGAGCAGTACTTTGCTAAAAAGGCTGTGGGTGTTGAGATTATTAAACTTTATGGTTCAATTGAGTTGGCTCCTTTGGTTGGACTTGCAGATGCGATTGTAGATATTGTAGAGACGGGTGCAACCATGAAAGAGAATGGGCTTAAAGTGGCTGAAGATATTATGGAATCATCGGCTCATTTAATTGCTAATAAAAACTCATATTATGCTAAGAAAGATGAGATTCTTTCACTCTATGAAAAAATAGATAAGGTGGTGAAGAGCCGTGTCTAATGCTCTTGACCTCTACTCTAAAGTTGAAGATTTATTAGGGGTTAATGAAGTAACACCTAAACTTTACTCAAACTATTTTACAACACTAGAGAGTTTAACGTTTAACTCACTGTTAGATGTAGGTTGTGGGGCTGGAAACTTTTTGGCTCAAGTAGAGTCTAAATTTCCTCATGCCTCATTAGTGGGTATTGACTTAAGTCCTAGAATGATTGAACAGACTAAGGCGAAAGGTTTAGAAGCACATGCCATTGACCTATGTAAACTAGAGGGTAAATATGACGTGATAACGGCTGTTTTTGATATGGTAAATTACCTTGACAGTAAGCAGTTAAAGCGTTTTATGCGATGTGTAGAAGAGCGTGTAGAGGAGGGTGGTTACTTTATTTGTGACATTAATTCTCTTTATGCTTTTAAAGAGATAGCTGTTGGTTCATTTATACGTGATGATGATACCCGTTTTGTAACGGTAGACAGTGATTTTGAAGATAATGAGTACTACTCTGAGTTTACCCTTTTTGAAAAAGAAGGAGATAAGTTTGTTAAGTCAAAAGAGAGTATTACTCAGTATTATCATCGTGTAGATGCGTTGAAAAAAGCAACAAAAATGAAGCTTATCTCTAAAGCTCCTATCGCTGTTTATGGAACTGAGGTTGAGAAGTTTTATTTGGTGTTTAAGAAAAAATAAATATTAGGTATGCTTTTTTATGTAAGCTAAGTACTCTTCGATTTCATCTAGTTTATTTAAAACTTCATCACAGATTACTAGATAGTCTACCTTTTCATAGTCATGTGCTAAAAAGTTTCTAAATGAGGCTATTTTAGCAAAACGATAAGCAAAGTCTCTGGGTAGAATACCATTTTCACCCAATATATCTATCGCTTCATAATAACTTTGAGGTGAATTAAATGCTTTAAGTTTTATGACCATTTCAGCTAATGTGATACAACCATCGCTGACTAAATATAAGTAATGAAGTAAAGCACCTTCATACATAGGGTCGGTTAAAAATCTATCTTTACACTCAGGTTTATACTCTTTTAATAATTTTAAATAATAGTGTAATTTTGATATTTTTGCTTCTACTTTAGGCGACATGGATGATTTCTTTAAAAGCTTTATAGTCTAAAATATTATGTTGCTTTGTGAGCTCAAAGTCAAATCTTTGTTCACTATCCTTGATGACAATTCCACTGTGCAGAACTTCATCTAGTAGATAGAGGTTTCTTGCACGATTTAAAACCAATATATCTACATCTTTTTTAAGTAATTTGGAGAGTTCATAGTTGATTTGTAAGAGTGTTTCTAAGGTAGTATCATGCAAATAGAGAGCAATATCAACATCACTTTGATTTGTTTGTAATCCTTTTGCATATGAACCAAAAAGGTAACCAAACAGAATACTGTCCATATTTATAAGTTTTTGTTGTAGTAAACCAACTATGTTCAA
>JAHZJZ010000361.1 GCA_022600655.1 Campylobacterota bacterium
GGTACCAAACTAGATACAAAACTTATTCGTGTTTATGACAATCAAGTGGTATTTCAAAAAGGTTATAGTGTGAATGCTTCGCAACGTTATCCATTTTTGGCGCATAATGCCATTGTTGATATGAACAATGCCATAGGTCATGACGATATCTCATGGATGAATAGATATATACTCTTTTCAAAATATACAACATCAAGAAAGAGTGAAATTTGGATAGCTGACTATACTTTACTCTTCTCTAGTGCTATTGTTAAAGGAGGGTTAAACCTTTTCCCAAAATGGGCAAATGGAAATCAGAGTGCTTTTTACTATACCTCTTATAATGACCATCTACCGACACTTTACCGTATAGATATGGGTTCAGGTTCACGAACTAAAGTTGTCTCCTCAGAAGGGATGTTGGTCTGTTCAGATGTTAGTAGAGATGGTAGTAGACTTCTTTTAACCATGGCTCCAAATGCACAAACAGATATTTATGAGTTTAACGTTCACTCAGGTTCAAAAACACGACTAACAAAATTTTCGGGTATTGATGTTAATGGTAAGTACTTAGGAGATGAGAGTCGTATCGCTTTTGTATCTGATAGAATGGGATCTGCCAATATATATAGTAAGTCAATTGGCTCTCCATCGGTTTCCAAAATAGCTCACTACGGTTATAACAACAGCTCTTGTGATGCTTTTGATCAGTTTATTCTCTATTCAGTAAAAGAGGGAGGCTCAAACAATATCTATTTAGGTAGTGCAAACAGTTCATATATCAGACCATTAACCAGCAGTGGTTCCAATCAGCTCCCACGCTTTTCAAATGATGGTAAAGTAATACTTTATATTAAACAAAACAGAGGGAAAAATAGTATTGGATATATGAACCTAGCAACCAAGCAGAGTGCGTTGTATGCTATGCAGAGTGGACAGATTCAGTCACTTGACTGGTAGCCCTGTTTAATTTTCATTTGGTATAATCGCTGGTAATGTAAAAAAATAAAAAAAGGAAAAGAATGAAAAGAAAACTACTTATAACCACACTCGCGTTAACGCTATTAGCAACAGGATGTGCCCAAAAAAAAGTAAATACAGTTGATGTAAATGGCAATGGAGCCAATGGAGTGGGAACAGATACTAATACCCACACCAATGTAGACCCATTTGGATCACCTAACGGTGGTGGATATGGAAACTATAATCAAAATACGGGATATGAAGGTGATGCAAATGGTGGCGTTCAGAGTATCTACTTTAATGTTGATAAGTATGTGATTACTCCAGAGATGTTGCCAACAGTAATTAATAATGCAAACTTACTTAAAAATAACAGAGTAAAAATTGAAGGTCATTGTGATGCAACAGGTACCGATGAGTATAACTATGCTCTAGGCTTAAAACGTGCCAAAGCAGCAAAAGATGCTATTGTAAGTCGTGGAGTGAGTGCCTCTAATGTCACCATGGTAAGTATGGGAGAGAGTGCACCTGAGTGTACCACTGGTTTCTCAAGTGACTGTTATGCTAAAAATAGACGGGTTGAATTTAAGGTAGTTCAGTAGAACTTTTTGGAAAAATATATGAAAAAAACAATTTTAATATCGCTTATAGGTATCACGTCACTATTTGCCAATGAACCTTCAGTTTATGGGGCTGGTAATATTGATAGTGCTGAACCTTATGGGTTGACAGCAACAGAAAAAAATGTTTTAGAAAATCGTAAGCAGGTACAGTTTTTAAAAAATAGGGTGGCTGAACAGCAAAATAGAATTAATGGTTTAACTACGGTAATAGAGGGGTTAAATCGACAAATACTAGATTTAAAAGAGAATTTAGGATCTAACACTCAAGCAGAGGACTATAATAAAACCTATTCTCTACTACTTGACTTAGGTACTATGATTGATCAGATTAATAACAACTATGTGACCCAAGAGGATTTACAAACAGCACTTAGGGGTGGTGCGATTAAAAGCTCTTCTGGTACGACAAGAAACAGTGTCTCTACAGATGTATCTACTGTTTATAGAGAAGGTGTTCAACTCTTTGGTCGTAAAAGTTATAATGCTGCAAGAGCGAAGTTTGAACAGGCACTCTCAAACAGCTATAAACCAGCAGCAAGTAACTACTATTTGGGTGAGATTGCTTACTATACAGATGATTATAGTAGTGCTGTCTCTTACTTTAAAAAAAGTGCATCTCTTTATGATAAAGCCAGTTATATGAAAGTTTTATATCTCCATACAGCAATTGCTTTATCACGGAGTGGTCAGCAAGATCAAGCTAGAGGCTTTTTTCAGTATGTAATTGATAATTATCCAGGAACTAAAGCAGCCCAGATTGCTAAGAAAAATCTCTGATTTTATATAACGCTTTATTATATTCAGTCATCATAAAGTTTCCTTCGATATTATGGTGGAAATTTTAACGTAGGAGATTTTTAATGAAAATCGAAATTGAAAACAGCGTCGTAGGTATTGAATACGAAGTAAAAGAAGCTGGTTCAACAGAAGTTGTTGACAGTAATGTAGGTTCAGGTCAACCATTAGAGTTTATTACTGGTAAAGGTCACATTATCCCTGGTCTTGAGAAAGCACTAGAGGGTATGAGTAAAGGTGAAAAAGGTGATGTACTTGTTCCAGCAGCAGAGGCATATGGTGAGTATAATGCAGAAGCACTTCAGACACTTCCAGTTGAGCAGTTTGAAGGTATTGAACTTAAAGAGGGTTTAACACTTTATGGTCAAGGTGAAGGTGGACAGACTGTTCAAGTTACTGTTAAAACTTTTACAGACACTGAAGTAAACGTAGACTTTAACCACCCACTGGCTGGTAAAGATTTAATGTTCTCAGTAACGGTTTTATCTGCAAGAGCAGCAACAGAAGATGAAGCATCATCAGGTCAAATTGGTGGACATAGCCACGGCGACAGCTGTTGTGGTGGTGGACACTGCGATAGTTAATCAAGAGAGTTTATTCGTTCAAATAGAGGGCTAATCTCTTTTACGCTATTATCTCCCATTCAATAATATGGGAGAGACTATGCGTAAACTAAAATCCTTTATAGAGAGTTATCGATTAATTATTATTGCTGTGGCTATTGGTTTAGCCTTTTATCTATTGGCATTAAACATATTTACAGATGTTCAGGCTAGACTGGTTGGGGTAATTGCATTTTTAGTGACACTCTGGACCAATAACGGTTTACACATGGGAGTGGTTTCACTGTTGCCTATTGTGCTGTTTCCTATTTTTGGACTGGTGGAATCAAAAGATGTCGTGAGTAACTACTCAAAGACTACTATTTTTCTTTTTGTGGGTGGATTTTTATTGGCAATTGCGACTGAAAAGTCACAACTACATAAACGCTTAGCAACAAAGCTTCTCTCTATTTTCCCAAACACACCTCGTGGAGTACTACTCTCTTTAATGTTAACAGCAGGAACACTTAGTTCTATACTCTCTGATACCACTACAGCCCTTTTGATTATACCCATAGCAGCATTTTTAACAGACAATCCTGACTATAAGTTTCGTCTGCTTTTAGGGGTGGCGTATGCTTCATTAATAGGAGGCATTATTACCCCTGTGGGGACACCTCCTAACCTAATATTGATGGACTTTATTGAGACCAATAACTTGGAGACAATAGCTTTTGCAACTTGGACAACCATGATGTTACCACTGGCTATTGTGATGATGATTGTCGCTTCAGAGGTTTTACTTTATGGATTTAAAAAAGAGAACTTTGAGTTAGTTGAGATAGACATGACTAAAAAGCCTTTGAGTTTTAACCAAAAAAAGTTGGTCTGGATACTCTCTACTTTGGCACTGATTTTAGCTGCCAATCCTATTTTAAAACATCTGTTTGAGATAGAGGTTAATGAGAAGTTAACCCTTTTGGCTTTTGGTCTTTTCCTCTTTTTACCTAAAGTTGATTTGTTAGAGTGGAAAGAGGACTTTGCGAAGATTCCTTTTGCCATTATCTTTCTTTTTGGGGCAGGGTTTTCGATAGCCATGGCATTTCAAAAGACAGGTTTAGCCACAGAGATAGCCAATATTTTGGTAAGCTTTAACTATCTTCCTCCAATTGTATTGATGTTAATTATTGGCTCAGGGGTGGTGTTTGCTACGGAGCTAACGAGTAATACAGCGTTGACTTCTATTATGATACCAATTATCTACCCTTTTGCTGTTCAGAGTGGGTTAGACCCGATGCTATTTATGTTAATTGTTGCTATTTCGGCTAGTTATGCCTTTATGTTGCCTATTGCCACGGCACCAAATGCCATTGCCATGTCTACAGGACATGTGAAGACAACAGAGATGGTACAAAGAGGTATATTTTTAAACATTGCAGGAATTATTATTACCTTTACCGTTGCATTGACATATTGGAAGATGTTTTTATAAAAATGAAAATATATTAAAACACTTTTTAACATAAATAAGTTATAATTAACACAATTGATTAAGAGGGTGTTACTATGGCTGTTGAGTCTTATGTTGATGATATATTGGAGAGTTCTGAGGCTGTTTTTAGAAGAATTATGTCAACAATTATTGCAAAAAGTGATCAAAATGCAAAGATAGAACTGGTTCGACAGTACACTATAGTAGACACTGTTCTGTTTGAAGCAATTAAATCGATTCTAAATGATTTAAAAGTGGAAGAGGGGATGATAAGTCGCTTTTTGTATAAATATTTTAATATAGAGATATTTAAAAATAAAAAGAGAGAACAGTTGATTATTTTGGGTAGTCAATTAAAAATACAGTATAGTAATCTACAAGAAGAGAAACAGCGTGTTATGATACACATAGAGAGTATTATGTTAAGTATTTCAAATTTAGAACGACTTAAAATAGCATTTGAAAACAGAAGAGAATTACTCTCTCAACATAGTCAACTCAATAAAAGTAATGCTTTAATAAAAAAGATAAATGCTAAGATTGAAGAGCTAAGTGGATATCATATTTCACTTGAA